>JAJDNW010000056.1 GCA_022340465.1 Deltaproteobacteria bacterium
GTCAGCTTCAGCACCATCTACAGCCATTATGGCAGCAAGGAGCGGCTTCTTTTCGCGTTCGTCGACGTCTGGCTCGGGAAGCTCACGGACAGAATCGTGGACCACCTTAAAGGCATCGAGGATCTTAAAGAAAAGATGAGAAAGGTTCTCTGGCTCCAACTCGATTACTACGAGCGCCATCCCGGTTTAGGGAGAATCCTTTTCATGACGGTTCCCATGAAAACATGGATGGCGGATGAAAGCTTCCGTCAGAAAAAGATGATCAATCTGTATCTGGACGTGCTCAAAGAAGGCCAGCGATCGAGAGTCCTGAACCCGAACGTGCGGGCCGGTGTCCTGCTCGATTTCATGCTGGGGCTTGTTCAACGGTCCTTTTTTATGTGGGTGTCGCGCGGACAGAGGGAAAGCCTGGCTGGGCAGTCCAACGTTCTTTTTGAAATGGTCTGGCGGGCCATTTCAAATCCCGACAACCGGGAGACTGCAACCGCCGCAGCATGAGTCATACACCCCCGGAGCGAAGGCGGGGTACGAATTACGGCCTAATTTGGGTATTGCAAAATCAAAGCATAAGGAGCTGGAGATGACAGAACTTTCGAACAAACAGAAATGGGACGATTTAGCAACCAAGCAGCTCAGGGGCAAACCCCTGGAGTCGCTTAACTGGGAAACCCCTGAGGGGATAAACGTAAAGCCGCTCTACACCGCTGAGGATCTTGAAAAAATGGAGCATCTCGGATCCCTGCCGGGGTTTGCACCCTATGTGCGCGGCCCCATGGCTACCATGTACGCCGGCCGGCCGTGGACCATTCGCCAGTACGCCGGTTTTTCCACGGCCAAGGACTCCAATGCCTTTTACCGGCGCAACCTAGCCGCCGGCCAGAAAGGGCTTTCGGTGGCCTTTGACCTGGCAACGCACCGGGGATACGATTCGGACCATCCACGGGTGGTGGGCGACATCGGCAAAGCCGGTGTGGCTATCGATTCGGTTGAGGACATGAAAATTCTGTTCGACCAGATTCCCCTGGATCAGATGTCGGTATCCATGACCATGAATGGCGCGGTTCTGCCCATCCTGGCAGGCTACATCGTGGCGGCCGAGGAGCAGGGGGTCAAACAGGAGCAGCTGGCCGGAACGATCCAGAACGACATTCTCAAGGAGTACCTCACGCGCAATACCTACATTTACCCGCCCGAGCCCTCCATGCGCATTGTTTCGGATATCATCGGATACTGTTCGCAACACATGCCCAAGTACAACACGGTCAGCATCAGCGGGTACCACATGATGGAGGCGGGCGCCAATTCCGTTTTGCAGACGGCGTTTACCCTGGCTGACGGGCTCGAGTATGTCAAGGCTGCTTTGGCAGCCGGGTTGGACATCGATACGTTCGCGCCGCGCCTTTCCTTCTTTTTCGGTGTGGGGATGAATTTTTTCATGGAGATTGCCATGCTGCGTGCCGCCCGTTTCCTGTGGCACGAGTTGATCAGCCCCTTCAACCCCAAGAACCCCAAGTCGACCATGCTGCGCACCCATGTGCAGACATCGGGCTGGAGCCTGACGGAGCAGGATCCCTACAACAACATCATCCGCACGACCCTGGAAGCGCTGGCCGCAGCCCTGGGGGGGACGCAGTCTCTGCACACCAATTCGTTCGACGAGGCCGTGGGCTTGCCTACCGATTTTTCGGCCAGGATCGCCAGAAATACCCAGATTATCATTCAGGAAGAGTCCCAGGTTTGCCATGTGGTGGATCCCCTGGGCGGTTCCTACTATATCGAAGCCTTGACAGACGGCATCATCCGCGAGTCACGCAAGATCATCAAGGAAGTGGAGGAGATGGGAGGCATGGCCAAAGCCATCGAAACCGGCATGCCCAAGATGCGCATCGAAGAGTCTGCCGCCAAAAAGCAGGCCAGAATCGATCAGGGACTGGACGTGATCGTGGGGGTCAATAAATATAAAATCGAGGAGGAGCCCCTGGATGACGTTCTCGAGGTGTCCGATACGGTGCGTAACGAGCAGGTACAGCGCCTGAACGAGATCAAGGCCGCAAGGGACGCGGCTGCCGTCGAAAAGGCACTGTCCGATCTCACCCGGGCGGCGGAGTCGGGGGCGAATCTTCTGGAAGCCTGCATCCCGGCGGTACGGGCACGGGCCACCGTGGGCGAGATATCCGATGCCATGGAAAAGACCTTTGGCCGCTTTGTGGCGACGACACAGTGTATATCAGGGGTGTATGCCGCCGAATACGGCGACAGCGAGGTGTTTGCCTCGGTGCGCAAGCGGACGGATGCGTTTCTCGAAAAGGAGGGCAGGCGCCCCCGCATTCTGGTCACCAAGATGGGGCAGGATGGGCATGACCGCGGCATCAAGGTGATTGCCACCGCTTTTGCCGACCTCGGGTTCGACGTGGACATAAGCCCCATGTTTCAGACACCCGCGGAGGCAGCCCGGATGGCCGTGGAGAACGATGTGCATGTGGTGGGGGCTTCGAGCCTGGCGGCCGGACACAAGACCCTGGTGCCTCAGCTGGTGGAACAACTGAAAAAAGAGGGCGGTGAAGACATTCTGGTCGTGGTGGGGGGCGTCATTCCGCCCGGCGACTATCAATTTCTTTATGACAGCGGGGCGGTCGGCGTGTTCGGGCCCGGGACCGTGGTGACGGATTCCGCCAACCAGATCCTCAACGCCCTGGAAAAACAGACATGACCCTGAAAGACGAACCATATTACGTTCAGGGGGTTTTGGGCGGCGACAAGCGCGTCGTCGCCAAGACCATCACCCTGATAGAAAGCTCCCTGAGCAGCCACCAGAAGGTTGCGCGCCGCGTCATCAACCGGCTGCTGCCGGAAACCGGCAAGGCCGTCCGACTGGGAATCAGCGGTGTGCCCGGCGCGGGGAAAAGCACGTTTATCGAAAGCCTGGGCACCATGCTGGTGGAAAAAGGGCACAAGGTGGCGGTGCTGGCGGTCGACCCGAGCAGCAAAAGAAGCGGCGGCAGCGTCCTGGCGGACAAAACCCGCATGGAAAAGCTTTCGGTGGCTGACGGCGCCTTTATACGGCCGTCGCCGTCCGGTGGCACCCTTGGAGGCGTGGCCAGAAAAACGCGTGAAACCATGCTGGTGTGCGAGGCGGCCGGATACGATGTGATGATCGTCGAAACCGTTGGTGTGGGCCAGTCGGAAACGACGGTGGCTTCCATGGTGGATTTTTTTCTCCTGCTGATGATTGCCGGCGCCGGAGACGAACTGCAGGGGATCAAAAAGGGGGTGTTGGAGGTGGCCGATGCCATCGCCGTCAACAAGGCGGACGGGGACAATGTCAAGAATGCCGAAAGGGCCCGCAGGCAGTACGAGAACGCCCTGCATTACCTGACGCCCGCGTCTCCCATATGGAAGACCGAGGTATTGACTTGCAGCTCGCTGGAAGCCGATAATGCCAGCGTCCGCCGGATATGGGACACCGTGCTCGAGCACCGCCGGCGCTATGTGGAGAGCGGTGCCCTGGTCAGTAAACGCCGGCAGCAGGCCCTCGACTGGATGTGGTCGCTGTTGGAAGAGGGGCTCAAAGACCGTTTTTTCAGCAATCCGAAAATAGCCGCCAGATTGCCACAGATTGTCAGAAGCGTTGAAAACGGAGAAACCGCGCCAACGGTCGCGGCCGATGAGCTGCTTTTTTCCCTTGACATTCAATAGGCACTTTAGGATTATTTTTGTTTGGCTAAATGCTGGTGGCTCGAACCACAAAGACACAACGTGCACAGAGGATTCGCATCTTTTTTATCATAACGTGAAAGGAAAGAACCATGGGTATCGTGGGAGATAAAATCAAGGATCTGAAGGAGCGGGAAAAAAAGATCCGGCAGATGGGCGGTGAAAAGGCTGTCGCCAAGCACAAGGAGAAAGGCAAGCTCACGGCTCGCGAGCGTCTGAACGTCCTGTTTGACCCGGGCACGTTCAGGGAGATCGACTTGTTTGTCAGCCACCGTTGTGTCAACTTCGGCATGGAGGCTGTGGAGATTCCTTCCGACGGGGTCGTCACCGGTCATGGCCTGGTTGAAGGCCGGCAGGTATTTGCCTTTGCCCAGGATTTTACCGCAAGAGCGGGCAGCCTGGGTGAAATGCACGCCAAGAAAATATGCAAGGTCATGGACATGGCGTTGAAAGCAGGGGTGCCGTTTGTCGGTTTGAACGATTCGGGCGGCGCCCGCATACAGGAAGGCGTGGATGCGCTTTCCGGCTACGGCCAGATTTTTTACCGCAATTCGGTGGCATCCGGTGTCATCCCGCAGGTGTCGGCCATCATGGGCCCCACCGCCGGCGGGGCCGTGTACTCGCCGGCCATGACCGATTTTATCTTCATGGTCAAGAAGTCCAGTTATATGTTCATCACCGGGCCGGAAGTCATCAAGTCCGTTACCGGTGAGGAGATCACTTTCGAAGACCTCGGCGGCGCCATGGCGCACAATGAAAAGAGCGGCGTGGCCCAGTTTGCCTGTGAAAGCGACCAGGACGCCATCGAGAAGATTAAAAAGCTGCTCTCATACCTCCCGTCTAACAACATGGAAGACCCGCCCATTGTCGAAACGGGCGACAGCCCCAAACGGGTGGATGCGGCCCTGAATGCCATCATCCCGGACAGCCCCAATCAGTCCTACGACATCAAGGATGTTATCCGTTCCATCGTTGACGGCGGCGAATTTTTCGAGCCGCACGAACATTTTGCACGCAATATTGTCACCGGTTTCGCCCGTTTGAACGGACGCAGCATCGGCATCATCGCCAACCAGCCCAAAGAACTGGCCGGGTGTTTGGACATCAATGCTTCGGACAAGGCGACGCGTTTCATTCGTTTCTGCGACGCGTTCAATGTGCCCATGCTGACCATCGCCGATGTACCCGGTTACCTTCCGGGCAGCGACCAGGAGTGGGGCGGCATCATCCGGCACGGCGCCAAGCTGCTGTGGTGCTATTCGGAGGCAACCGTCCCCAAACTTCTCCTGGTCACACGCAAGGATTATGGCGGCAGCTATCTGGCCATGTGCGCCAAAGATCTTGGGGCAGACATGGCCTTTGCATGGCCCACGGCGGAAATAGCCGTTATGGGCGCCTCCGGCGCCGCAAACATCATTCACCGCAAGGAGATAAAAGCCGCGGACGACCCGAAGGCCAAACGGGAGGAGAAAATCGAAGAATACAATGAGCTGTTTTCGAATCCTTACTGTGCAGCCAGCAGGGGGTATATCGACGCCGTTCTGGTACCCAGCGAAACCCGCCCGCGCCTTATCGAAGCGCTCGAAATTATGTGCGGGAAGCGTGAAATCAGGCCGCCGAAAAAGCACGGCAACATTCCCGTCTAATATCGCCACGGAACGAAATTAGTAAACGCGGCTTCCGTCTTTGCTCTTCAAGCTACGCCGGACAAGCCGCCGCAATGATCGCAAGCGGGATCAGCGCCCCTGACGATCGATACGTAAAAGAGGGAAATCCACCAAGTGAAGAGGTTTATCGATGAAAGATAAAAGCAAATTAGCGGCTATAGCGGGGGTCATGGCCTACATTCAGGCGGAAGAGGAGGCCGCGTGTCTCGCGGCCGCGCAGGTGCCGGCCGCTGCCCAGGTCAAGCCACCCCCGGCACCGGTAAAACTGTGGGGCATCAGCGGACGCCAGGCCCAGATGCAGTTTCGCAGCCTGATGCAGGCCAAAGCTTTTCACGGCTTCAAGCACTGATGGGAGACATTCAGGTTTTTACATATAAAATGGCGGCGCAGCCGCGTATTATAAAATCGTTGAACGACGATTTTATCGTAAAGAGGAGACCGTAAAATGAGTGATCACGATCAAGTCAAGATGAGGGCCATGGAATACGACGCAGATCGCCCCAAGGCGGAAAATCCGGTACTGGTGGAGGATCTGACGTTGCGCGACGGCCACCAGTCTCTGTTTGCCACACGCGGTAGAACCGAGGACATGATCCCCGTTGCGGAGATGATGGATGAGATCGGCTTCTGGGCCGTAGAAACATGGGGTGGTGCCACCTTCGACACCATGCACCGCTTTCTCAATGAGGATCCCTGGGAAAGAATCAGGACGTTGAAACGGTATATGAAGAAGACGCCGTTTTCCATGCTGCTGCGGGCCCAGAACCTGGTGGGCTACCGGAATTACGCAGACGATGTGGCCGAAGCATTCGTTGAACGGGCCGCGGCCAACGGTATGGACATCTTCAGAACCTTTGACGCCCTGAACGACTACCGCAATTTCGAAACGGTGGTGCCGGTGATCAAGAAGTGCGGCAAGCACTTTCAGGGATGCATCTGCTACACCATGACCGAACCGCGCATGGGCGGAGACGTGTACAATCTGGACTACTACGTCAAAAAGGCCAAGGATCTGGAAGCCATGGGAGCCGACAGCATCTGTGTCAAGGACATGGCAGGCCTCATCGCACCCTATGACGCTTACGAGATTGTCAAGGCCCTGAAAGCGGCGGTCGATGCACCCGTTCATCTGCACAGTCATTTCACCTCGGGCATGTCGCCCATGAGCCATTTGAAAGCTATCGAGGCAGGGGTGGACATCATCGACACCTGTATGACGCCGTATGCCTACCGCACGTCCCATGCGGCCATCGAACCGCTGGTGATGACGCTTCTGGGAACCAACCGCGACACCGGCTTCGACATAAAGAAGCTGGCCGCCATCAACGAGGTTTTTGAACGGGACGTGATGCCCAAATACAAGCACCTCCTGGACGACTCCAAGGTTTCAATCGTCGACATCAATGTACTGCTGCACCAGACGCCTGGCGGCATGCTTTCCAACCTGGTCAATCAGCTGCGCCAGATGGATGCCCTGGATCGCATCGATGAAGTTTACAAGGAACTGCCGCGGGTGCGGAAGGACCTGGGTCAGGTACCGCTGGTTACGCCGACCAGCCAGATCGTGGGAATCCAGACCGTCAACAACGTGCTTTTTGACGACGAAAACGAACGCTACAAGATGATTACCGCCCAGGTCAAGGACCTCTGCTACGGTCTCTACGGCAAGACGGCCGTCCCCATCGATCCGGATGTGCAGAAAAAGGCGCTGAAAGGCTACGAAAGGGGTGAGACGCCCATCACCTGCCGGCCCGCCGAGGTCCTGGAGCCCGAACTGCCCAAGGCCGAGGAGGATGTCAAGGGGCTGGCCGTGGATCTGGATGACAAGCTCATCTACGCGCTTTACCCGGTAACCGGAAAGAAATTCCTGAAATGGAAGTACGGCAAGGAGGAGCCCCCTGAAGAGGTCAAACCGAGAACGATGGATCAGGTCAAAGCCGAAGACGAACTGATCAAGAAAGCCAAAGCCGGTCTGCTAGTCGAAAAGACGGCCCAGACGGCCCCGGCGAAGAGTGATAACCTGCGGACCTTCAACGTTTTCGTGGGGGATGAGTTTTTTGAAGTCGGCGTGGATCCCCAGGGCGAGTCGCCGGTGATCAGCTACCTGCAACAGATGCCTCAGGCACCCATGGCTCCGGCAGCCCCGGTCCCGGCGGCACCTGCCCCGTCGGCCCCGGCTCCGGCAGCCCCGGCCCCGGCGGCCCCGGCCGATGCAGCGCCTGCCAAGGAAAAAGCGGCGGCACCTGCCCCCGCAGCGCCTGCAGACGGGACAGCGCTCAAGGCGCCCATGCCCGGCATGATCGTGAAATATGCAAAAGAGGTGGGCGACACGGTGGATGAAGGCGAAACCGTCGTGGTGCTCGAAGCCATGAAAATGGAAAACGCACTTCCGGCACCGGTTGGCGGCACCATCCAGGCGATTAACTACGGCAGCGGAGACTCGGTGGCCAAGGGAGACGTTCTCCTGGTGATCGGTTGACCATCGGAGGACTTACAACAAGCCCTAATATCGAAATACCTAAATTCTGAACGAGTCATAAAAAGCGAATGCTGCATTAGCTATTGCGGACATTTGCGCTTTGAAATTGTTTAGGTTTTGGGAAATTAGAAGTGCGTATTTTTCATAAAAAGGAGTTGCAGGTTAATGAAGATCCATGAATACCAGGCAAAAGAATTGTTTAGAAAGTACGGCGTGCCGGTACCGGAGGGAAGTGTCGCCTTCAATCCCGGGGAAGCGCTTGCGGCTGCCGAAAAACTCGGCGCTTTTCCCGTGGTAGTCAAAGCGCAGATTCATGCGGGCGGCCGCGGGAAGGGCGGCGGCGTGAAGCTCGCAGGCAGTGCTGCAGAAGTAACATCGGTTGCCGGCGAGATCATCGGTATGAATCTGGTGACCCATCAGACCGGCCCCGAGGGACGTGAGGTCAAGAAGGTCCTGGTGGAGCAGGGGCTCACTATCGAAAAGGAGCTGTATTTGAGCATTCTCCCGGACCGGGCCACGGCCATGATGGTCATCATGGCCAGTGAAGCGGGCGGCATGGACATCGAAGCGGTGGCCGAAGAAACGCCGGAAAAAATCATCAAGGTGTACGTCGATCCGCTGGCGGGCATCAGCCCCTTTCACTGCAGGGAGGCGGCCTTCGGTCTCAATCTGCCGGCGGCTGTCGTCAAACCCTTCAGCCAGATGCTGACCAGGCTTTACCATTTGGCGGTGGATTATGATTGCTCCCTGGTGGAGATAAATCCCCTGGTGATTACCGCCGAAAAAGCGGTGATCGCCCTGGACGCCAAGGTGAATGTCGATGACAATGCCATGTTCCGCCACAAGGATATTCTCGCATACCGCGACCTCGACGAAGAGGACCCCCTGGAGATCGAGGCTTCCAAGTACAATCTGAACTACATCAATCTGGACGGGAATGTCGGCAACATGGTCAACGGCGCGGGGCTTGCCATGGCAACCATGGACATTATCAAGCTCGCCGGCGCGGAGCCGGCCAACTTCCTGGATGTGGGGGGCGGTGCCAATGCGGAGATGGTTGAAAACGGATTTCGCATCATCCTCAGCGATAAAAATGTCAAGGGAATTCTCATCAATATTTTCGGGGGGATCCTGCGGTGTGACGTGCTTGCGGAAGGTGTTGTTCAAGCCGCCCGGAAGGCCGGTATCGATGTGCCGGTGGTGGTGCGCATGGAAGGTACCAACGTGGAAGAGGGGCGGCGGATTCTAGCGGAGTCCGGACTGAACCTTACCACGGCGGTGGACCTGAAGGATGCGGCCGGCAAAGTCGCCGAGATTGTGAGCTAGTGTTTGGTGTTTGGAGATTTCTTCGCGGGGTGTGCTGATTCCATCGTTTTTTTGACCCATAATGTCACGCAGACAAAATAAAAATCTTTGTGTCCTCTGTGCCTTTGCGGTGAAATTTATAACGAAGCACGCAGCATTTTACAGACAATCCATACACGGAAAAGATTAAAGCGGGAGAAATATAGTGAGCATTTTCGTAAATAAGGAAACACGCCTTCTGGTTCAGGGCATCACGGGTAAAGAGGGACAGTTTCACACGCAGCAGTGCGTGGCCTATGGAACCAAGGTCGTTGCCGGCGTTACGCCGGGCAAGGGCGGCCAGAAAATGGACGCGGTGCCGGTTTTCAACACGGTGGGCCAGGCAGCTGCCGAAACCGGGGCCAACTGCAGCATGATCTTCGTACCGCCGCCATTCGCGGCCGATGCCATCATGGAAGCGGCGGATGCGGGCATGGACATAATCGTGGCCATTACCGAAGGCATTCCGGTAATGGACATGATGCGGGTCAAGAACTACTTGAAGGGAAAGCCGTCGCGCCTGATCGGACCGAACTGCCCGGGCATTATCACCCCGGGGGAATGCAAGATCGGCATTATGCCGGCGCCGATTCACCAACCGGGGGGCCCCATCGGTGTGGTCTCCCGCTCCGGAACGCTCACCTACGAAGTCGTTCACCAGCTCACCCGGAAGGGCATTGGGCAAACAACCTGCCTGGGAATCGGCGGAGACCCGGTGAACGGCACCAATTTCATCGATTGCCTGGACGCGTTTGAAAAGGACGAGGCCACAGAGGGAATCGTCATGGTGGGTGAAATCGGAGGCACGGCCGAGGAAGAGGCCGCAGCATTCATCAAAAAGAACCTGACGAAGCCGGTGGTCGGTTTTATCGCCGGTTTGACGGCCCCCCCCGGCCGACGCATGGGGCACGCGGGGGCCATCATCAGCGGCAAGAGCGGCACGGCTCAGGGCAAACTGGCTGCCATGCGGGAGAGCGGTATCCACATCTGCGAGAATTTAGGCACGCTCGGCGAGCTGTGTACAGAAGTGTTTAAATAGAATTGTTTTAGTCACTTTCGTGTTTTCGTGATAAATGATCTTTATCTTTTCCGCTTTATCCGGGTTGGGTGTTAAGGGGACTATTTGCCTAAGGCTGAATGCGCATGCCCTGACACGTAAAATCTAAAACCTAAAACGGCGATGCCTGTAATTGCTATCATTGGATTAAAGGTTCATTCCGGCCGTCCAAGAAAAGGACTTTGTAGGTATGCACGAGATGGGCATCGCCATGCAGATTATCGAAATTGCCACGAATTCCATCCCCCCGGACGAGGGGGCGGTGACGGTTGCCAGGGTGAACCTCAAGGTGGGCAAGCTGGCGGCTGTCGTGGCCGACAGTCTGCGGTTCTGCTTCGAGATCGCCGCTAAGGAAACGCCGCTGGAAGGGGCCGAACTGGGGATCGAGGAAATACCGGTGAGGGCCAGATGCAACGCGTGCAGTACCGAGTGGACCATTCAAGGCCCGGCTTTCAATTGTGAAAAGTGCGGCAGTGGCAACATTGACATTTTGTCGGGCCGGGAATTAAACATCGAATCGATAGAGATTGCCGACGATCGGGGAGGACTTCAATAATGTTACTGCCGGGTGAAAAATTGCAGACGGCCCGCCACCACAAGAACGGTCATCCTCATACGCACCCTCACTCCCATGGGGACACGGCGGTGCACAGTGTCAAATCGGGCAGGCGGGAAATCAAAGTGGTGAGGCGTGTTCTGGACGTCAACGAGAAAATGGCCGACGAGAACCGGGCGCGGTTCAACCGGTACGGCATCTTCGTTCTGAACCTGATGAGTTCGCCCGGTTCGGGAAAAACGACCACCCTGGAAAAAACACTGGCTGCCATCATGCCGGAAATCAGATGCGCCGTCATCGTGGGCGACATCTGCACCACCAACGATGCCGACCGCTTGGCCGTATCCGGCGCACCGGTCGTTCAAATCAATACCGATGAATTCGGAGGTGACTGCCACCTGGCAGCCCACGTCATCGAAAAAGCGGCGCAAAGCATCGATCTGGACGCCGTCGACCTTTTAATCGTCGAAAATGTGGGCAATCTGGTTTGCCCGGCGGAGTTCGACATCGGTGAAGATGCCCGTGCGGTGATCCTCAGCGTGACCGAAGGAGAGGACAAACCCCTGAAATATCCCCTCATGTTTCGAGAAAGCGATATTGCCATTCTGAATAAGATCGATCTGTTGCCCTACCTGGACTACGATGTAAAGGAAGCCGTCGACAGCATCCGCAAGGTGCACCCCGATATGCCCGTTTTTCAGATGTCTTCCAAAACCGAGGAGGGGATGGAGCCCTGGCTGGACTGGCTGAGGGATCGGCTCCGGGACAAACGCCGGCAGGTTTAATCAAGTATTGAAATCCTGGTCCACTGGACCAGGTTAGAGATGTTTGGTTTTGCCGGTAAGAGCGATAGAAAAACGCCAAGCACGAAATCCGAAATTCTAAACAATATCGAATGCCCTAAACCCGCCACCTGCCAATCCAATGTTGAAACGGAACATATATATGGCAAATGCTATAGGATTTCGATATTAGGATTTAGGTCAGGGGTACGCTGTATTCATGCAATGGGGGTGAGCATAAATACCTGAAAGGGGGTGCCCATGGACGTGAGAAGAGCAGCATTTGCCGGCAGCTGGTATCCTGAAAACGCCGACGAATGTGAAGCCGAGATCCAACGCTTCATCGCTGCGGCCGACCCATCGGAAAATGCCTTTGTGGGCGGCATCGTTCCGCACGCGGGATGGTATTTTTCGGGAGAGATTGCCTGCCGGGTCATTTACGGACTGAGCCGTTTGCCTCATCCGGATGTCATGGTCCTGTTCGGTATGCACCTTCACCCGGGGTCTCCCAATCATATCATGCTGGATGGCGCCTGGGAAACGCCTTTCGGTGATCTTGTCATCGAAACGGAATTGCCCCGCAGGCTAGCTGAACGGTTTGACTTCCAGGTGGAAACCGTCCACCGTCACACCCAGGACAACACGATCGAACTGCAGCTGCCCTTCATCAAGTATTTTTTTCCGGACACGAAAATCGTGCCTCTGGGCGTTCCCCCGGCAGGCACATCCGTCGAGATCGGGAGGGCGGTTGCCGAGATCGCCCTCGAACTGGGGCTGGGGATTAAAATCATCGGATCCACCGATCTTACCCACTACGGGCTCAACTACGATTTTTCACCCAAGGGTAGTGGAATGCAGGCCCTTCGCTGGGTGAAGAAGGACAACGACCGCCGGGCGGTGGATGCCATGCTGTCTCTGGACGCAGAAGGCGTGATCAGAGAAGGGCTGGCCAACCAAAATGCCTGCTGTGCCGGCGCGGCCGCCGCGGCGATTGCCGCTGCCGTCAGGCTCGGTGCCGCCCGGGGAGTGGAGGTGGCCTACGCCACCAGTTATGACAAGCACCCGGGTGACAGCTTTGTCGGCTACGTGGGGGTTTTGTTTGGATAACCCCCCATGATATTCACCTTTTCTCTCTGTAGAGGGTGTACATCAATTCCAGGGTGTCTCTACCCGGGCCGGGTTTTTTGTCGATCAGGACGTTCCAGGACGAGTTGTTTTCCAGCACGCTCAACACCTGCATGATTTTTGAAATGACGTTGGCGGGATCATTCCCCTGGGTGCCAATCATCTCACTTTCCTGAAAAGAGACGGCCTCATTTTCATGGGTGCCCGGTCCCAGACCTACTAAAACAGACCCTTCGCCAATGTCCAGAAGCGCACGGTTCAGGGCCGCGGAAAGCTTGGGGGCGAAAGGCGACAAGTCTCGATGCATTGTTTTTGCCAATTCGTAGGGAGTCATTTTTTGCATTTTCCATTTCTATTTAAATACCCAATAATCAACATCCAATATCCAATTATCAAGTTGATATGTTAACTTGATAATTAATAATTCATGACTGGATATTGATTATTTTATTTTTTTCTGAATTTTGGCCCAGGTGTCCCGCAACGTCGTCGTGCGATTGAAAACCGGTTTTTCCGGTGTGCTTTCCACCGCATCCAGACAGAAATATCCCTGCCTCAAAAATTGGAAATAGGTGCCCGGCTGTGCGCTTTTCAGCGAAGGCTCCAGCATGCAGCCGGAAAGGATCGTCAGCGAGTCGGGGTTCAGAGAATCCTTGAAGCCGAGGCCGCCTTTGGTGTCGGCGGGATTTTCACGGTCGAAAAGGTGGTCGTACAAACGCACCTCTGCCTGAATCGCATGGGCGGCGGAGACCCAGTGAAGCGTACCCTTCACCTTTCTGCCGTCTTCGGACCACCCGCCGCGGGTGGCCGGGTCATAGGTGCAGTGCAGTTCGGTAATTTCACCGGTCCGGTCGTCTTTTACCACAGCGACGCAGGTGATGTAATAGGCGTGTTTCAGTCTGACTTCGCGTCCCGGCGCAAGCCTGAAAAATTTTTTGGGCGCTTCTTCCAGGAAATCTTCCTGTTCGATGTATAGCTCCCGGGAAAAGGGCAGGTGCCGTTTTCCCAGGCCCGGGTCTTCGGGGCTGTTGTCCGCCTCGAGCTCTTCCACCCTGCCCTCCGGGTAGTTGTCGATAATCACCTTGAGGGGCCGCAGGACACCCATGACACGCAGCGCTCTTTTGTTGAGGTCCTCCCTGAGGCTGTATTCCAGCAGCGCCATGTCCACGGTGCTGTCTCTTTTGGCCACGCCGATGCGTTCACAGAAGTTACGGATGGATTCAGGTGTGTATCCGCGCCGGCGCATGCCCGACAGGGTCGGCATCCTGGGGTCGTCCCAGCCGGCTACGTGGCCTTCCTCGACCAGTTGAATCAGCTTCCTTTTGCTCAAAACCGTGTAGGTTAGATTGAGCCGGGCAAATTCGATCTGCTGGGGGTGGTAGACGTCGAGTTCATCCAGAACCCAGTCGTACAACTGCCGGTTGTTTTCAAACTCCAGGGTGCAGATGGAATGCGTAATGCCTTCGATGGAATCCGAGAGACAGTGAGTGAAATCGTACATGGGGTAGATGCACCATTTGTCGCCTGTACGATGGTGGGACGCTTTGCGGATGCGGTAAATCGTCGGATCGCGCATTAACAGATTGGGATGGGCCATGTCGATTTTGGCCCGGAGCACGTGGGCTCCCTCTTCGAATTCACCGTCACGCATGCGTGTGAAAAGATCCAGGTTTTCTTCGATGGAGCGATTGCGGTAAGGGCTTTCCTTACCAGGCTCGGTGAGGGTGCCCCGGTGGGATCGGATGTCCTCGGCACTCAGACTGTCCACGTAAGCGTTGCCTTTTTGGATGAGGTCGACAGCGTGACCATAGAGCTTTTCGAAGTAGTCGGAGGCAAAAAACAGACGGTCTTCCCAGTCAAACCCCAACCAGCGCACGTCCTGCTTGATCGATTCCACATATTCCACACTTTCTTTGGTAGGATTGGTGTCATCAAATCTGAGGTTGCAGGTGCCGTTGTTTTCGGCGGCCAGCCCGAAGTTGAGGCATATGGATTTGGCATGGCCGATGTGAAGGTAGCCATTGGGCTCCGGCGGAAATCGTGTGGCGACCCGGCCGCCGTATTTTCCCGATGCTTCGTCTTCCTTGATGATGTTGCGAATGAAGTTGGGTGGGGGCGCCACCGTTGCATTCACTGGTTGTGCTTTCTCCTTGGTCATGCTGAGATTCCTTTTATGTTGATGACGGCTTCAAGCCACGCACGCGTCAAGATGTCCTGCTCTCTCTTTTTTAGGCTTACAAGTCGAATGCATGCAGCTTTTGCCAGAGGGCTTCCTCTTTTGCTTTCCTGTTGAACGCTTTCACCATCTTCGATGTTTCCTTCAATGGCACGTGGAAGGGTTGGCCGTGTTCGTCCACGGAAGGGATTATCTCTCTGGAGCTCAAATAGTGATCTCCCGCCCGCCGCCACCATTCCGGATGAATCGCCTTAAATCCGTACTGCCTGGCATAGTCTTCCTGATGGTTGAAGATGTAGTTTCCAGGATAGTAGGAAAACCGCTGGTATTTCACCCTGAGATGCCCGCCTTCCAGCCGCTGCCTGACGACGTCCTGGAAGAATTGCTTGAATTCCGCATAGGTTTCGCGGGTCTCGCCAGGGTGATCGAAAATCAGATAAACATCGTGGAGGATGTCGAGCCGATTGCAGATTGACGAAATTTTTACAAACGTCTTCAGAAAGGCATCCGGGTTCCTGGTTTTATTCATGATGTTAAGCATGGTTCTTGAAAAAGAGTCAACACCAAAATCCATTTTGATCTTCAGGCCGGACATCAGCTCCAGATCTTCTTCGTCGACGACGTCAACCCGCGTTTCCAGCCAGAAATAGCAGTCCAGGTCGGCTTTGCTCAGAGCGGATAGAAAGGCCTTGCGCCATCGGTTGTTTAAACCGAAGCAGGCGTCGAAGATGGTGAAGTAGTGCGGATCGTAGTCGCGCTTCAGCCGCAGGATCAAGTCAATGGCCTCTTCTACCCGCAGGCTGCTCCATTTTCTTTTGTATTCCATGCAGTAGCGGCAGTTAAAGGGACAGCCGGCCCCCAGGAAAATGCCCAGGGTTTTCTGATGGTCGAAATAGGGGTAGGTACGAAAATCGGGTACGATTCTGTACGTTTCGATGGCTTCGAAGCGGTCTTTGTGGATCGCCTTGAATATGTTCTGTATTTCTCCCTGGACGACAACGTCGAAAGGGCTTTCGGGATAGGTAAAATCCCGGGGCAGGAAGGTCGGGTGGTATCCGCCGACGATAATGGGTGTGTCGGGGCGCTCTTTTTTGATCGCCTCGGCAAAAAAGACGGAAGACAGGTAGTTGAGGCTCGACCAGCAGGATATGGCTACCATGTCCGCATCGATACCCTGGATGCGTTTCAGAGATTTAGTTTTGAAGACAGCCAGTTCCTCCGGTGTTTGCGGCCGCGAAAATTCATTTTCCAGGTCGAGGACCGTGACATCGAAAAACCGCTGGAGATAGGAATAGATGTAAACCATGTGCGGCTTGAGGCATATAAACCGGCCCCATCCTTGAGAGTGAAACTCACCGGGATAGAGCAGCAAAATTTTTTCTTTTCTTTTCATTGAATTATCTCGAAGTTTATCCTTGATCGAATGGGCAGCTATATAATACAGAATGTGCGAACATGAAAGCGTAAAAGCCGATTTGGAAGATCGGACAGGATCACCGATAAAAGACAATTTATCACGAAAAGGCAAAATCACGAAAAACAACGTGATCATTTCGTGCGTTTTAATTAAACAATAAAATATGCCAGTCAACATACCACCGCCAGAAGATTCCCTGTTCAACCGGGGGAGCCATTCCGCTGCAGGGGGAAGGAGCGGGAGCCAAAGAAAGTATCTGCCGGGGACCCTGGTGTTCCATTTTCGCCCGCGGAGCGTTCCGGAAGCGGCCGCGCGCTTTACACACACGTGGGGACTGGGGGGGACGGCCTTCGTTCTGATCATGCTTTTATTCGGCACCGGGCTCTTGTTGAAGCTGGTTTACAAGCCCTTCCCGGACATGGCTTATGATTCCATCCTGACCATTCAGCACGACATTCAATTCGGCCTGTGGGTGCGCAACATTCATCACTGGAGCGCCAACTTTCTGGTCATCATCCTTTTTCTGCACATGCAGCGCGTGTTTTTTACCGGCGGTTATCATTCCCCGCGGCAGTTCAACTGGATCGTCGGGATAGCGCTGTTTTTGCTTGTCCTGGCATCCAATTTTACCGGCTACCTGCTTCCCTGGGACCAGCTGGCCTACTGGGCTGTTACGATCAGCACCGGGATGCTCGATTACGTTCCCCTTGTCGGGAACTGGCTGCAGTTGGTCATCCGCGGGGGGCCGGATATCGGCCCGACATCCCTGCTGCTTTTTTTCGCGCTGCACACCGCCGTTCTTCCAGCCGGTATCTCGATGCTGGCCATGTTTCACTTCTGGCGGGTCAGAAAGGCGGGCGGCGTGGTCGTGCCGCAGGTTCAGGGGGGAGGGAATGCGAAACGGCAGCGCATACCGGTCTTTCCCGACCTGTTGCTGAAGGAGCTGGCGGTGGCCCTGGTGGTTCTGGCGGTTACCCTGCTGATTTCAATCGTGTTCGATGCGCCTCTGGGCATGAAGGCCAACCCCGGCTTGAGCCCCAACCCGGCCAAGGCCCCCTGGTTCTTTATCGGCCTGCAGGAAATGCTTCTGCACATCCATCCCGTGTTTTCGGTTTTGATCATTCCGGCGCTGATGCTCGGTGGATTGCTGATGCTTCCCTACGTGAATGCCGGATCCAGTCGAAGCGGGGTGTGGTTTTATTCAAAAAACGGCCGTCGCATGGGGACGGTAAGCATCCTGGCGGCCGTCTGTTTGACGGCATCCGGCATATGGGGAGATGCCTTTTTGTTCAAATTCGCCTCGGCCCTGCCGGCCCTGCCGCCGGTTATCGGCAGCGGTTTTTTGCCCGTCTTCCTTTTTGCGGGTGTGACGGTCATCTTTCTGCTTGTCCTGCAAAGACGATTTTCCGCCGACAGAAACGAGGTGATCCAGAGCTTCTATATCTATTTGATGGCAACGTATGTCGTTTTGACCATCGTATGCTTGTGGTTCCGGGGTACGGACATGGCCCTGACGTGGCCCTTATGGTGAGCGCATTGAAACGCAAGACAATCGAACGAACGGATGAAAAAGAGCATGCCTCCCGGGGCGGCCCAACCCCCAGGAGACGATTTCTGAACAGGCTTTGGATGATTCTGGGGGGGATCGCCGCGGCCGAGGTGATCGGACTGGTCATCGCCTTTCTCAAACCGGGAAAAAACGC
The DNA here is from genome assembly GCA_022340465.1 of Deltaproteobacteria bacterium. NCBI lineage: Bacteria > Pseudomonadati > Myxococcota > Myxococcia > Deltaproteobacteria bacterium. The sequence goes on from JAJDNW010000056.1 coordinate 18,021, forward strand.
GTCGCCGGTCGAAGGCTACGGCGGTCTGATCGCATGCGGCCCGGCAAGCGATTTTTCCGCAGGCACGGTAACCGCGTTTCAGCGGGGACACTTCTATCTCTCGAGGATGGAAAGCGGCGGCTTTCTGGCACTCTCACGCAAGTGCACCCATTTGGGGTGCACGGTGATCTGGGACGAAGAAAAAGGGCGTTTCGAGTGTCCCTGTCATGCATCCGCGTTCGACCGGACCGGCGACGTCATCAGCAAGCCGGCTCCCCGGGCACTGGACTACTATTCCATCATCATCGAGAACGGCATGGTGACGGTTGATACGGGCAAACGGCTGAAACGGAAACACTTTCGCACCGAACAGGTGACATCGGTTTAGGGCTTCGCGGCGATATTTATGACGAGCTGGAAAATAACGGGCATCATCGCGACACTGATCATCGTACTGTCGCCGCCTGTGTATCTGTTGAAATCCAGATACATGCCGGGGGCTGGGGCTTTGTCGAGCGCTGCGTCCGCGGCCCTCTTCGTGGGGCGTGAAAAATGTCTTGAATGCCACCGGGAGCAATACCGGCAGTGGCGGGGATCGGATCATGACCTCGCCATGGCCGTGGCGGACGAATCCACCGTTCTCGGGGATTTCGACGGCGCCCTGTTCGAGCACCAGGGAGTGGTTTCCCGTTTTTATCGAAAAGGAGAGAAATTTTTCGTCAACACGGCAGGGCCGGATGGTATCATGGGTGACTTTGAAATCAAGTACACTTTCGGATACTGGCCGCTGCAGCAGTATCTGGTGCCCTTTCCGGGAGGGCGGCTCCAGTGTCTGCCCCTTGCCTGGGATGTGAACAAAAAAAGCTGGTACCACCTTTATGCGGAAGAAAAGCTGCACCCGGGGGATTGGCTCTACTGGACGAACAGCGCCCAGACCTGGAACGGCATGTGCGCAGAATGCCATTCCACAAATCTGAAAAAGGGCTACGACCCGGAAAAAAATGTTTACCACACCACCTGGTCCGAAATCGATGTCAGCTGTGAAGCCTGCCATGGACCCGGGTCAAAGCATGTGGCCTGGGCCGCTGCCCCTCCCATGGCCAGGTCGGCGTCCGTGAAAAATTATAACCTGATGGTGAACACGGGAACAATGACTGCCGGCGAGCAGGTGGTCATGTGTGCCCGCTGCCACGCACGCCGGTCCCAACTGGGAGATTTCAAACACCGGTACGACGATTTTCTGGAAAGCATGGTTCCCCAACTGTTGATCGATCCCCTTTATTTTGTCGATGGTCAGATATTGGATGAAGTTTACGTTTACGGTTCTTTTACCCAGAGCAAAATGTTCAGCAAGGGGGTCCGATGCAGCGATTGCCACGATGTACATTCCTGCAAGCCGCTCAAGCAGGGAAACCGCCTCTGCCTCCAGTGCCATCGGGGCGACATTTATGACACCGGCAACCATCACTTCCACAAGCAGAAAGGTGAGCCCGGAAAAGCCCTCCATATCGATGGCGACGTCATCGCCGTGGGAACCGGTGCCGAGTGCAAACATTGCCACATGCCGGGCAGATATTACATGGGCATCGATTTCCGTTTCGATCACAGCCTGCGAATTCCGCGGCCGGATTTGAGCCTGACCTGCAAGACCCCCAACGCCTGCACCCAGTGTCATCGCGACAAGACCGATAAGTGGGCTGTGGACCATATTACCAAGTGGTACGGCATTCGACGCAGGCCCCATTACGGCACCGTATTTGCCCGGGCGAGCCGCAGGGAACCCGACGCCATGCAAGGCCTTGTCCATATCATCAATGATGTTCTTTATCCGCCGATCGTCCGATCGACGGCCCTGGCGCTGTTGAGTCCCTACCGGGGTGTTGAAAGGGACCGGGCGTTCAGACGGTCGCTGGAGGACGAGCACGCCCTGCTTCGGCACACGGCCCTGCGGTACTATGCTCCCGCGGATCCTGAAACGGCCGTAAAGGTCCTGGCTCCCCTATTGTACGACCCCGTAAGGGGCGTGCGCATGGAGGCCGCGGCCAAGCTTGTTCCGGCTTCGGCGCACCTGACATCCAAGCGGGTGGAAAAGGCTTTCCAAAGGGCTCTGGAGGAGTATAAGGCGGCCATGCGCTATTCCCTGGACTTTGCCTTTGCCGGACACAATCTGGGGAACATGTATCGTGACATGGGGGAGGTCGAGAAAGCCGAGGCGAATTATCTGAGGGCGATTCGGATCGACGATGCTTTTTTGCCGGCCAAGATCAATCTGGCCATGCTTTACAATCAGGAAGGCAAAAACGATGCGGCGGAAAAGCTGTTTCGCGAGGTCATTGCAACCAATCCCGAGTTCCATGAGGCTTCCTATTCTCTCGGGCTGCTGCTGGCGGAGAAAAAGGATTATCAGGGAGCGGCCGTTTTTCTGGAGAGGGCGGCGGACGGCATGCCGGAGAGGCCTCGCGTACAGTATAATCTGGGGCTTCTCATGCGCTATCTGAACCGGCCGGATGAAGCCGAGGCAGCCCTCAAGAGGGCGGTGGGACTGGACCCGCAAAATCTCGACTTTCTTTACGCCCTGGCTGATTTCTACATGGGCCGGAAGCGCTGGGCGGAGGCCGAGGCCGTTGCCAACCACATGGTGAAAACCCATCCGCAGGAAAAAATCGGTCACGATTTGTTGAAGTTCATACATTCAAAACGTTCGTAGGGAAGATTTATGCTGCCGTTATTTAAAGACTGGCGAAAAAAGTACCTTTCAGACCCGCAGATGATCATTCTTGCGTTGATGCTGATTCTGGGGTTCGGCATCGTCTTTTTTCTAGGTAAAATACTCATGCCGGTGTTTGCCAGCCTCGTGATTGCCTATCTGTTAGAGGGGCTCGTGACCCACCTGCAGCGCTGGAAAATACCGCGGCTGGCAGCGGTGGTGATCGTTTTCCTCTCGTTCATTGCCGGTCTTTTCGTTTTGTTCATCTGGTTTTTTCCCATGCTTTCGCGCCAGATAAGCCAGTTTATCCAGCAGCTGCCCGCCATGCTTGTCCAAGGGCAGAAACAGTTGATGCAGCTGCCGGAAAGATATCCGGATTTTATCAGCGCGGCCCAGATTCAGCAGATCTTCGACACCATCAGTGCCAACCTGACCGTAGTGGCAAAGCGACTGCTTTCCTGGTCACTGGCATCGGTCATGGGCATCTTCACCCTGGTTGTTTATCTTATCCTGGTGCCCTTTCTGGTTTTTTTCTTTTTAAAAGACAAGGCCCGCATTCTGACGTGGGTCAGAAAACTGCTGCCGGACAATCTCGATTTGACCACCACCGTCTGGTTCGAGGTCAACAAACAGCTTGCCAACTACATTCGGGGAAAAGGCTGGGAAATTTTAATCGTCTGGGTCATCAGCTACATCGTGTTCAAGGTCCTGGGCATGGAGTATACGCTGCTCCTGTCTTTTTTTATCGGGCTATCCGTCATTCTGCCCTACATCGGTGTAACGGTGATGTTTTTACCGGTAGCGATGATTGCCTATTTTCAATGGGGATGGGGAGGGTATATGGTCTATGCCCTGATTGCCTATGCCGCGATCCAAATCGTAGACGGTAATATCCTGGCCCCGCTTTTGTTGTCCGGCGTGATCGATCTGCATCCGACGGCCATCATCATCTCTGTGTTGATGTTCGGCGGACTGTGGGGAATTTGGGGTGTGTTTTTTGCCATTCCCCTGGCAACCCTGGTCAACACCTTGATCAAGACATGGTTGCTGCGGCTGGAAACGGATGCTGGAGAAAAGGGGCAGGAGAGCTGAGTATCGGTGCCTGTACCCATTTATCTCTGGGGTCTGATTTATTCCAACAAGCGGCACAGCGCATCAGATCATAAGAGATTTATACCGATCGCCATAAGTCTATTCCGTACAAGTAGAGGCCGTCCCTGATATTTTCAAGGCAACATATCGAAAGGATGCCTTTTTTGTGCCCGCCGGATTGATGATGAAGGCTGGCAGATTGTTAATAAAACAAGGTGTTGGAACCATCATCAAGCCGGCGGATCACTGCGACAGCCGTGCAGAATGGTAATGATATGCCGCCTTGAAAATATCAGGGACGGCCATGCAAGCCATTCGGAACGTTGGTCCGGCAACCATGCTAGAACACAGCGAGCAAATTACACCGCCCGGCCACGGGCGGGGCAATTTACTCGGGCAGGTTTTGGAGCCAGGATGGGTCCTCGAGCCAGTGGTTGGCGATCGTTTTTAGGTTGCCGCTGGCCCTCAAGCTGTTCAGAAAATTTTCCAGCCAGTTAACCAGCAGCGGGTCGCCCGGAGGCACGGCGATACCGATGGGCTCATAGGTCAGCGGCGTCACCACCGTCAGGAGCCCCTCTTCGGGATAGCGGAGTACGGAAATCAGACAGATGGGGTAATCGGCAACCATTGCGTGGGCTTTGCCCTGGCGGACGAGATCGACAGCGGCATCGTAATCCTCGGTGGTGATGAGCTTGGCGTCGGGGATGAATTTTTCGGCGAAGTACTGGCTGGTCGACCCCTTCAAGGCCACCAGCGTGGTGTCGGGACTGTTGATTTCAGCGGCGTCCTTGGCCAGGGCAATGGTTTCCAGCTTGGTTAAAAACGCTTTTCCGGACACGTAGTAGGGGCCGACAAAAGCCGCTTTCAGGTTTCTTTCGGCGGTGATGGTCATGTTGGAAAGAACCATGTCCACTTTGCCCGCTTCAAGCGTCGGCAGCAGCTGGGAAAAGGGCATGGTTTCTATTCTGAGCTTGACGCCCATGGCCCCGGCGGCGGCACGGGCGATATCGGGCTCGATGCCCACCACCCGACCGTCTTTGGTAGTCATGTTCATTGGGGGCATGGTCCCGGCCGTACCGACCACGAGTTCGCCGCGTTGGGCGATGCGATCCAGAACCGGCGAGGTTTGCGTCTGCGCGGTGTTGGCGTTCATTCCGGCGCAGCCCGTGATCAGGGCCAAAAAAAGCATACCAATCAATGTCAACGTTGCTTTTTTCATGGTTAACGAGTTCCTTGTTATTTTAGGTTCAGGTGATTTGCAGGCGGTAAAAACCGTATTTTTCGACACAGACAAGAAACGCAATCCTGAATCAACTCAGGTTTACATTGGTGAGACAATAACCATTGCGGTTGGATTGTCAATTGTGTCCGGTCGGGGGAAAGCGTCGCCTTGAATGCGGCGCACGGTATCTTCGGTTTCATTTTTCCATAGCGGGCCGATTCAGGTCTTTCAGTGCCTCTTCGGCTTCGCGGGCCTTTGCTTCGGCTTCCGTGGCGGTTTTTATCAACCGCTCCGATTCGGCAACGGCCTGGTTCGTGGCATCCTTTCGGCGGTCTATTTTGGCTTTGACGCTTTTGCGATACTTGGCCCAGCCACCCCACTGCCGGATATACGCATCGGTGTCCGCCTTCATTTTATTGGCCGCTTCGACGGCCGCTTCCATTGCCTTTCTGGCTTGGTCCGCTTCCCGCCTCAGTCTCCGGGCCTTTTGGCTGGCCTCGATTTCCAGAATCAATTCCCTTTGCCGGTCGGCGCCTTGTTTATGAACCTGCGTGGTTTTCCTTTCGGGTTTGGCCGTGTAGGTGAGCTTGTCGGTATGATCGATGCCGTTGGGTGGTTTGGTTGGGGTGATGTGGACGACACCGTCTTTATCCGTCCAGGTATAGAGCGTTCCGGCGGCGGCAATCGGACCCGAAAAAAATAAGAGGATTACAATGACGCATCGCAGCATTTTTTGCATATCGGGTTTCCTCGCTTATCGGATTTGCCGACCAACCCCCCGGCCTCTTGTCGCTGAACCCCTGTAGGGTACAAAAATCGGGCTGCGGTCGTCAACCGGAATGTGCTTGCAGGCCGCAAACGATTGCATTCGTACCTTGTGTTTCCAACACCGGTGTTTTCGTGTATGATATCATGACCTGAATGTAGAGCATTTGCCATATATATGATCTGTTTTAACATTGGATTGGCAGGTGGCGGGTTTATTTTTCAAAGCACCATATCATCAATATTTTGCACGGCTGTCGTAGTGCCCTGCCGGATTGATGATGTTTCCACTAGCTGATTTTATTAAATATCTGCATTTTTTCATCAACAATCCGGCGGGCACAGGCTATGCCTTGGTTTGATATGGTGCTTTGAAAAATAAACCCGCCACCCGCTTAAGGCATACGGAACGGTATTCTGACAAACACTATAGTACCTATTTATTCAAATCCCATCATGTTTGCTAGAGATGTTGGTTTCGGATTATTTGAAATGGTTTAGCGTTTTGATATTAGATGTTATTATTTCCGGTTATCCGGGTTAGGTATGATCTCCGTGGTTCGGGGCGGATGTCGCGAGGGGCACGGATAGGCCGTAAGGTGGATAGATGTTTCCCGGTATTTGGAGGAGGGGGATTTTAATGCTTTTGGGGGCATGCCTGTGCCTTTGTCCGTGTGTAGCGACGGATGGCGCCACGCCCCGTGCATTTGTCCCGGGGGAAACGTTGACCTTCGATTTGCGTTGGGGGTACGTCGGCGCGGGCACTGCCGTTTTGAGCGTGCTGCCCATGGCCAGGCTGAACGGGTCTGATGCCTACCATTTCGAATTGACGGCACGAACCAACGAAACCATTGACCGGATATTCAAAATCAGAGACCGGCTGGAATCGTATGCGGATGCCGACATGGCCCATTCGCTGCTGTTCAAACAAGAGATTCGCGAAGGGGAATACCGGAATGACAGGGTGATAACCTTTGACTGGAAAAAAGGACGGCTCAAATGCGTCAGCGATGAAAACACGCCCAGGTATCGCCCGGTGATGCCGGGGACCTTCGATCTTTTGGCGGCCTTTTTTTATCTCCGCCTTCAGCCTGTGATGCCGTCATCTCAACTCGAATGCCCGATTACCGACGGGAAAAGGAATGTCATCGGCAAGGTAAACATCCTGCGCAGGGAAAAGATCGAGGTACAAAACAAGGTATACGACACCTACGTGCTCGAACCCCTCATGGACGAGGTCGAGGTTTTCAACAGCAATGAGGAATCCGCCATCCGCCTATGGGTAACCGCGGATGAGAGACGGCTTCCCGTACGGGTCGAAAGCCGCCTGCTATTGGGCTATTTCAGTGCCGAACTTCGCAATACGGAGCCGTTGCTTCAGGATTCCTCGAAAAATTGAACGTTTCATTCAAGGCAGGTTCAATGGCGCAACGTTGAGATTCGGATCACGGTATTGGAAGCAAGCGTTTAAACGAACAAATAAGATGGTAAAAAACCGCGGGGGGCCGGCCATGCTAAAATCGATTGCGCCTCAGGAAACGGAAAACTGGAGAAAGCTGAAAGCCCACTATGAACGGGTAAAGGATGCCCACATGCGGGATCTGTTTGCCACGGATGTGAAGCGGTTTGATACATTTTCCGTTTCCTTTGAGGATATGCTGGTGGACTATTCCAAGAACCGCATTACGGAAAAGACCCTTGATCTGCTGATTGGGTTGGCGGAGGAACTCGGTTTGGAAGAAGCTATTGATCAGATGTTTTCAGGCGAACGCATCAACGTCACCGAGAACCGGCCGGTATTGCACGTCGCACTGCGCAATAGGGAAAACCGGCCGATAATGGTGGATGGCCGTGACGTGATGCCCGATGTGAATCGCGTGCTCGACCAGATGCGCGGGTTTTGCAGCCGGATCGCCTCCGGGAAATGGCGGGGGTACAGTGGCAGGCCAATCAGTGATATCGTCAACATCGGCATCGGCGGGTCGGACCTGGGACCGGCCATGGCGGCCGAATGCCTGCGGCCGTATGCCCGGAACGGCCTGTCGGTGCATTTTGTTTCCAATGTGGATGGAACCCACCTCGTGGAAACGTTGAAGGGGCTTAATCCGCAAACCACCTTGTTCATTGTGGCGTCCAAAACGTTCACCACCCAGGAGACCATGGCCAATGCGTTTTCGGCCCGGCGGTGGCTTTTGGAAACATCCGGCGGGGAAGCCGAGATAGCCAGGCATTTTGTGGCGGTTTCCACGAATTCGGAAGCCGTGGAAGCCTTCGGCATCGACCGTGCCAACATGTTCCGGTTTTGGGATTGGGTCGGGGGACGATATTCCCTCTGGTCCGCCATCGGCCTTTCCGTTGCCTGCTTTATCGGCTTCGAGCACTTCGTGGCCCTGCTGGAGGGTGCCTATGCAATGGACAGGCATTTTCACGACACGCCTTTCAGGCAGAACATTCCCGTGCTTCTGGCCCTGATCGGCATCTGGTACGTGAATTTTTTCAAGGCGGAATCGGAGGTGATTCTGCCGTATGATCAGTACATGAAACGCTTTCCGGCCTATTTTCAGCAGGGCAACATGGAAAGCAACGGCAAGTCCGTGGACAGGCAGGGGCGCAGGGTGGCACACGCCACAGGACCCATCGTGTGGGGTGAACCCGGCACCAATGGGCAGCACGCCTTTTATCAGCTCATTCACCAGGGGACCCGCATGGTGCCGGCCGATTTCCTGATACCCGCCAGGAGCCACAATCCCGTCGGGGACCATCACACCATTCTGGTGTCTCATTTTCTGGCCCAAACCGAGGCGTTGATGAACGGCAAAAAGGCGGAAGCGGTGATCGGGGAGATGAAGACGGCTGGCAAAAGCGAGGCGGATATCGATCGTCTGGTCCCGCACAAGGTGTTCGCGGGAAACCGGCCCAGCAACTCCATTCTTTTCAAGATGCTGACGCCCCGGGTACTGGGAAGCCTGATCGCCATGTACGAACACAAGATTTTCGTTCAGGGTGTCATCTGGAACATTTTCAGCTTTGATCAGTGGGGGGTGGAACTGGGCAAGCAACTGGCAGCGCAGATCATGCCGGAACTGCGAGACGAGCGGCCGGTTCATTCCCACGATGCTTCAACCAACGGACTGATGAACGCTTACAAGGCCATGCGGGGGTAACCGCATCGTTGAACAAGCAACATGGCAAATAATATACCGTTTTCATCTCAGGTAATGGTTAGATATTACAGTTTAAATTGAAAGCAGCGGAGAAAGGAACCGGTTATGAACGACCAGCCTGTCATCAAAGAAGTTAAAAACAGGATTTGCATACTGACGCTGAACGACCCCGATCTGTTAAATCCCCTGGGTGAAGAGATGTCGCTGGCGTTTAAAAAAACGATCGAGGAACTCAAGGACGATAACGAACCAAAGGTGCTCATTGTCACTGGTGCCGGCCGCGCCTTCAGTGCCGGCGGTAAGCTTGAGGAAATTGCGTCCGCTTACGGCGCTGATCCGGGAATTCAAAAGAAGCGCGCATTCGATTTCTACAACCGGTTTCTATGCGTCAGAAGGCTGGGGATTCCAACCATCGCCGCCATAAACGGATATGCCGTCGGGGCCGGGGCCTGCCTGGCGATTGCATGCAACATGCGTATTGCCGCCAGAGGGGCTAAGATCGGCTTTCCTTTCGCCAGGCTCGGGCTGCACCCCGGGATGGGCTCGGAGTACCTGCTGCTCAACACGGTCGGAGAAGCGAAAACATACGAACTCCTGATGACAGGGGATACCATTCCGGCAACGGAGGCGCTGCGAATTGGGTTGGTCAACCACGTGGTTCCCGGCGAGGTGTTGATGGAAAGCGCCATGGAACTGGCCGATAAAATATGCGCCCTTCCGGACCTGCCGATTAAAATGATGAAGGATTCCATTCCCGCCGCCAGGAACAGCACCCTCGAAGAAACACTGCACCGGCAGGCAACGTATCAGGCCATCAACTATATGTCGCGGGAATTCAAAGAAAGCATCGACGCCTTGATGGCGAGGAATACCCCGAAATCTTAAACCGACCGTCACTTCTATATGCCGCCTTGAAAATATCAGGGATGGCCGCAGATGCTATTCGGAATGTTTTTCCGGCAACCACTCTGACTGCTCTCAAGCGAAAGGGGCTTTGGAGCGGCGAAGCACTTTTATTGCAGTTGCTTTATTTTTTCCTGGGCCCGGTCGGCGACGTCTGATTCCGGCGCCAGCTCGATGACCTTTTTGAAGGCAAGCAGGGCCTTGGTGTACTCTCCTGCCATGTGGTATGCGGTTCCCATGTCCAGATAAAGCTCCGGCCAGGCAGGCGCCTCCTTGACCGCTTTTTCCAGTACCGATACGGCTTCGGGTATTTTCAGCATGGCGATGTAGGTTCGTCCGAGGCCCCTCAAGGCGATCACGAAGCGGGGCTCGATATCCAGGGCTTTGAGGTAATATTTTTCGGCCGTGGCGTATTCCCCCAGATTGTAATAAGCCAGACCAAGATTGGACAAGGGGTAGTGGGGAGTTGCGTAAAGCAGATTTCCCTCGAGGGATTTAAAGGTTTGAATGGCCGCGCGCCAATCTTTAACGGCCAGGTACACCGTTCCCAGATTGTTTTTTGCCGCTGCGTAGTCCGGCTTTAGCTGGATAGCTTTCTTGAAGTGCTTTTCAGCCAGATCATAGCGATATTTGGACATGTAGATGAGCCCGAGGTCGTTTTGAATCAGGTGGTCCCCGGTGTGAAGCTTTTCGGCTTTTAAAAGTTCTTTCAGGGCCTCGATATAGTTCCCTTGACGCATGTAAGCCTCGCCAAGTTCGCGGGCCGCCTTTGCCTGGGCGTGCCTTTTTTCCTGGCTGGCAGCACAGGAAAGAATGCAGATCACACCGATGATGGTAAGCAACCACGCAAATCCCTTATATTTCATGAAGCGAACCCCCCATATTTCTTTACCCTAAACCGAGCGTCCGGTTTAGGTTTACATATCTATCCATATATCGCATATCGGAGACAACTGCCAGCATATTTCCGTTAAAGCCGGTCTGCCTTCAGCCGGGACACTTGTTTCAAATTTGCCCGTTGATCCCGGTCAGAATGACCCTGACATTCCTGTCATTGAAAAATTGAAGGATTCGGTTATGCAGCGGAACGGCTGACAGCAGTTCATCATGCTTGCCCGGGCGTGTGACCAGATAGCCGGGCACTTTCAGGATGGTGTTGAATGTGGACGGCCGGGGTGCGGCAATAAACAAGGGGTCAACGGCAAAGGGGACATCGAAGGTGGTCAGCATTTTCCGCGCCGCATCGTCAAGGCTGTCCTGGTGGGAGATGCGTACCACGCCCAGGCCGGTTTTTCTGATCTCCAGAGCAGCATCGCCGTACAATTCTCCGAAATCGACCAGGAAGTCGTTTCCATTACCCGTGGTTACCAGGTTCGATACCGCTTCCACCTGTATGCCGGCATAGGGAAACGTCACCGACACGTTTTCGGAATAGGTGTAGCCGAGGGCCTCGACCAATGATTTTATGAACGTTTTCTGGTTCGTCGGCTTCAATGTGGCGACGTCCGGTTTGGCAGATCCCCCACTGCCGGATGTGTCGCTTTCAGACGATTCCCGACCCCCTTTGACCAGCTCCTTGATGACGATGCCGCGTTCATCCAGATAGCGGACAATCGTTTCCGGGGTCCGCTGCCGGTCGCTCTCGATCATGGTAATGGCGATGTACCGGACCTTCCCGTCGTTGTCCACCGCTTTGGATTTGGTCCACTGGGCTCGCACCGTTACGCTCAGCCCCTTGTCGGAGAAGGACAGGGCGGTTTTCTGTGCGGGTTCTTCGCCCCGGGACTGGAATAGGGAACCGAGGATCTGTTCGGTCGACGCTTTTTCGGGAAGGCTCACTACCTCCACCTTCTGCCAGCCCCTCCTGATGGCCGTCATGTCCAATCCTTCGTCATCGCCACCGGGCCTGAACACAATGTGTCGCCCGTCATCCATTTCCAGAACCGGATAGCGCGACAGGTCCAGTTCGAAATCGCCCCGCGGCTTGTTTGCCCCCGTTGTTCCGTCCTGCGGCGATCTGGGGAAGAAAAAGGTTCCTTTATTCATAAGGCGGGCATCGAGAAGGGATGCGGTTTCAGACAACGGCGTCGGCGGCGGCTGGCGGCGAGCGGCCTGGACCGGCTGCGTTCTTTCATTTTTTGCCTGTTGCGTTTCTTTGCTCAGGTTTTTGATGTTTCCGTGGGCGTCGAAGAGCGAATCGTACCAGGGGCGGTTGCGCATGGCCGGGTCGGGCAGGAGGATGTTTTTCCCGCTGACAATGAGGTCGAGGTTGGTGATACCCGGATTGAGCGCTTTGAAAAGGCTCAACCCTTCCCGGTAAGATCGGGAGCCGTAGTCGCCAAACCGGGCGGCGATGAGTTTTGATACGCTGTCACCTTGTTTGACGCGGTATGGTGTGGCGTGGGATCCCAGAATTTCCGAAATTTTCGCAATGGTCACAAAGGGGATGGTGACCAGGCCGGTTTCCTGTCCTGGCAGCGTTCCGGGTTCCAGCTTTTTCAGCGGTATGAGAATGTTCTGGTTGGGACGGATGCGGTCGATATCGCGGATGTGCGGATTGAGTCGCTTGAAGATACTTAAAAATTCCTGAAAATCCGCTCTGGATATTTCACCCTTCTGGCGAAAAATTTTATAGACCCAGTCGTTCTTTTGTACGATGTAGGGGTCGCACAGAATGTCCCAGCCTCGATCGTATTTTACCACATAGCTGCGATAGAGGACGGCACAGAAACCCGACGGGGGCAGCGCGATGGCCAGGCAGCAAATAAGAGACACGGTGCCGGCGATCACGTGGAAGTGGCCCAATTTTTTTTTCAAACCCCTCAATCCCCCTGGTCGATTTTTTCAAGAGAAAGCGCTGTGGCGATCTCTTCGGAAACACGTTTGATGAAAAGGGCGAGATCGTCGCCCTGCAGCGGCTTTCCCGGCGCAGGCACCTTTGTAAGATCGGCCGGGTGCACGAGAACCGGTGAATTCATCAGGCTTTTGTCAGGCGTAATCTCGAATTCATCCGGAAAACGGTCATTAAAATACATCTCCTGAAATCCGGAAAATTTCAGGGCGTGGGCAGTGGAGTCGATGACGGCAATCTCATCCCCGTCGATCATCCCCAATTTCCGGGCTACCGTGACACCGGCCAGGCATTCGCCGCCATGGGTGCAGGCGATGTGGCCGTGGCGGTTGGCCGTCAACTGCCAGTCCATGATCGACTGTTCGTCAACCTCCACGAAAAAGACCTTCTGCCTGTCGCTCAGCTCGTTGTAGAGGGTTTCCAGGTGGATCACTCTGGGCATCGAAACCGGGTTGCCGATCATGGCTGCCTGGGCGACACTGGAGCGTACGGTGATGGGTTCGAACGTTCGTTTATCAGGGGACGGCTCCCGGTAGTAGCGGTAGACCGGGTTTGCGTGACTGGACTGGACCCCGATGATTTTAGGAAGCGTTTTAATGATGCCGGCCCGATAAAATTTGATGAATCCGTTCATTACGGCGGTAATGTTGCCGGCATTGCCGATGGGCACCACGATAACCTTGTTGTCCAGGTCGTATTCGAAATCCTGCGCAATTTCATAGGAATAGGATTCCTGCCCCAGGATGCGCCAGGCATTTTTGGAATTCAGGAGCGCTACGCGGTATTTTTCCGAAAGGGCCTCGACGACTTTCATGCAGTCGTCAAAAACACCCGGTATTTCAAAAACGGCGGCGCCGCTGCCCAGCGGCTGAGACAGCTGTTGCGGGGTTACCTTTTTGTGCGGCAGCAGCACGGCCGAAATGATGTGCGGTTTGAGATAGGCGGCATACAATGCGGCCGCGGCGGAGGTGTCCCCCGTGGAGGCACAGACGGCAAGGATGTCGGAGATCCCTTTTCTGTTCACCAGGCTGTTCAGGTAGCTCAGGGCGCTGGCCATTCCCCTGTCTTTGAAGGAAGCGCTGGGATTCTGTCCGTCGTTTTTAAAGTAGAAATCGACACCGGCCTTGTCCTTCAGTACGGTGCTGGCCGCTATCATCGGTGTGTGTCCTTCGCCCAGGTAGACAATGTCTTCCAGCGGGACCATGGGGCCGATGAACTCGTGGTAGCGGTATATACCCCTCAGGGCAGGGGTGTTCAGCATTTTTCGATAATCGAAAATCCGGTGCCACAACGTGCCGGAAATGCTCTTCAACCGATCGAAATCGAGATCCTCGAGCAGCAGCACCTGGCCGCAATCGGGGCAGGTGTACAGCAGCGCATCTATGCCGTGGGAACGACCGCATCCCAGACAGCGGTAGACGAATTTTCCGGCTATCTGCGGGTAGAGAAACGGCTGAATGTCGTCCGGGAAATCGTTTGTTTTCATGGCTCGATTTTTTTCAGGCCGCCCATGTAGGGGCGCAGCGCTTTCGGGATGGCAACGGTCCCGTCCGCCTGTTGACAGTTTTCCAGGATGGCTGCGACCGTTCTTCCGACGGCCAGCCCCGATCCGTTCAAGGTATGCACGAGCAGTGTGCCTTTCCTGCCCTTGCGGCGGAAGCGGATACCGCTCCGTCTGGCCTGAAAATCTTCGAAATTGCTGCAGGAAGAGATTTCCCGGTAAACCCCCTGGGCAGGCATCCATACCTCGATATCGTAGGTTTTGGCGGCTGAAAATCCCAGGTCGCCGGTGCAGAGGGTGATGACCCGATAGGGAAGTTCCAGGCGTTCCAATATGAGTTCCGCGTTCTGGAGCAGTTTTTCCAGTTCTTCGTAGGAGTCCTCGGGTGTGGTCAATTTGACGAGCTCGACTTTGTTGAACTGGTGCTGACGGATCAGGCCGCGGGTGTCCTTTCCATAAGAGCCGGCCTCCGACCGGAAGCAGGGCGTGTACGCCGTATACAAAACCGGCAGCTCTTCCTCGTTCAGAATTTCGCCCTGATGAATGTTGGTGACCGGGACTTCGGCCGTCGGGATCAGGTAATAGTTCCATCCCTCGAGCTTGAACAGGTCTTCTTCGAATTTGGGCAGCTGTCCTGTGTTGGTCATGCTTTGGGCATTCACAATGAAAGGCGGCAGGATTTCCGTGTAGCCGTTTTCGGTGGTATGGATGTCGAGCATGAAATTGATCAGTGCGCGTTCAAGCCGGGCGCCGGCGCCGCTCGAGAGGGAAAAGCGCGCTCCCGTTATTTTTGCGGCGCGATCGAAGTCGAGGATGCCCAGGCGACTGCCGATATCCCAGTGCGCCCCGGGTTCAAAGTCGAAGAGTGGCGGCTGTCCGACCTTTTTCACCACCGGGTTGTCGGCTTCATCTTGTCCGACAGGTACGGACGCATGGGGTATGTTGGGCAGCCCCAGCAGAAATTCGTCGATTTTGGCCATATTTTCTGTCAGGGATTTATCGAGCTCTTTTATACGTCCGGAAACCTTGCGCATTTCAGCAATGAGCGCGTCGGCATTGTCACCGGCTTTTTTCATGGCGGCGATGTCGTCGGATACGACGTTGCGACGGTGTCTGAGCTCTTCCAGCTCGAAAAGGATGGCCCGTCGTCTTTCATCCCAGGCTTCGAACGGTGCCAAATCGACGTTGCCACCCCTCTTCGACAGGGCTTCCTGAACGTCGGACAGATGTTCTCTTACAAATTTGATCTCCAGCATGGTGGACCTTATGGTGTCGTGGTTGGTTTATCCTAAACCGAACGTTTCCAATGGCGTTAAGGCATCTGTGGCTGACGTGGTTATGCGTGAACCTCATAGCTGCAACGTCGGGGTGAAATGAGTGCCGTCGGTCACTCGAGGGCATTGATTTAGATGGTTTTCCTATCATGCACCGGTTATTTAGTCAATGATTATTAGATCTTGACTTTTTTTAGATATTAAGTTATACTGAGTGTTTAAATTTTAGTAATTTAATATGGCCTATGTCAACTTAGGTAGGAGGAATCTGGAGAAGCATATGGAAGAAATTCAAGATACTAAGCATGAAATTCGAAACGATGTCGCCAGGGCCATGGATGCGCTTTCCGAAAAAGAGGTCGAAGAGAAGACCCGCCAGATCGAGGCCAGGCTGTTTGAATTTGCCAATTTTCTCGAGTCAAACATATCACTGCTGTATATCAACCACGGCGTTGAGGTAAATACCCGCGGCATTCTCGATCGCTGTCTGGGATACAATAAGATTGCCGTACTGCCGGCATTCAATATGGATACCTACAAAATGACGCTGATGAAGGTCGACAATCTGGATACCGACCTGAAACCCGGTCCCCGGGGCATGTTGGAGCCGGATCCGGAAAAATGCAAAATCGTCCCCATCGAACGCATCGATATCGCCATTATACCGGGCGTCGCTTTGGACGAAAAGGGTGGAAGAATCGGATCCGGTGAAGGCTTTTACGACCGGCTGATCCCCAAGCTGCCGATAACGACCCGCAAGGTCAGTCTGGCGTTCGAAAATCAGATCGTTCCCTTGGTGCCCATGGAATCCCATGACAAATACGTGGACATCATTATCACCGAAAAGCGCATCATTTATAAAATATAGATCTTAGCCCGCTGCCATCAAGCCCGCGGGTTCAACTCTTTTTCGAGCCGTTTCAGATTTTCAGGTTCGCCTACCGCCAGAACGGTTTCTCCCGCCTTGATGAGGCTTTCAAATGAAGGGTTGAACATCATGGTGTCGTCGGACGCCTTGATGGCGAGGATGATGAGGTTGTAGTTTTGCCTGATGCCGGAGTTTTTCAGCGTGACATTGTTCAGGGGGCTCGAGGCGCTGACCGGTATTTCTTCCATGCGTATGTCCTTGCTTTTTGACGAGAATGTCAGGTCGAAAAAGCTGGTAACCGAAGGACGTATAATGCGCTGGGCCATCCTGACGGCGCCCATCTCGTAAGGCGATTCAATAAAATCCGCACCGGCGGCTTCGAACTTGATTTTTGAACTTCTTCCCGATGCCCTGGCCATGATCTTTATCCGAGGGGCAAGCTGCTTGGCGGTCAGAATCAGAAAGACGTTGTCCGTATCCGTGGCGAGTGCGGCCACCAGACCCTTGGCGTGCGTAATGCCCGCTTTGGCGAGCACACTCTCGTCCGAGGCGTTGCCGCAGATATAGAGGACCTTGTCTGCGTCCATGACCGGCAACCGTCTTTCGTCGTTTTCGATGGCGACAAACGCGATGCCGGCATCTTTCAGGGTTTCGCACAAAACCCTGCCGATGCGGCCGTAGCCGCAGATAACGTAGTGGTTCTTTAACCGGTTGATGTCCCTGTCCAATTTTTTTCTCCCCATGATCAGTCGTATTTTGCCTTCCACCATGAACTGGATGACCGCGCCGGCAGCATAGAGATAAAACCCAACGCCCAGGAAGATGAGGCACATGGTGTAGATTTCTCCGGCTTTGCTGATGGCGTGCACCTCGCCGTAGCCGACGGTCGAGTAGGTGATCACCGTCATGTAAAGGGCGTCGAGCAGATCCCATCCCTCGATGACCATGTAGCCCATGGCCCCGGCGATGACGATCAGCAGCCAGATGAGGATGGATGCAATGACGTGCCGGAAGTTGTTCATAGCGCCTTGCATAATGGTCATATATTCTTGAAATATCAAGATGTTTTTTTGATATACGTGTTAATCGGCTTGACGGGGTAAAGCGGTTTTGATAGATACCCGAAACATGGTGAAGGAGCCGATCATATATAAGCGTCAGCGGTTGGAGATGGTGAAAAAGCAGATCGAGGCGCGAGGTGTTTCCGATCGGCTGGTCCTGGATGCCATGCGCAAGGTGCCCCGCCATCTTTTCGTGAGCGAGGCGCTGGCGGACCAGGCCTACGGTGATTTTCCCCTGCCCATTGGGGATCAGCAGACAATTTCGCAACCGTACATCGTGGCCGAGATGACCCAGGCGCTGGAACTCAAGCCGGATGACAGGGTGCTTGAAATCGGGACCGGTTCCGGATATCAGGCCGCTATTCTGGCGGAGGTCGTTTTTCGGGTATACACCGTCGAACGACTTCACCGTCTGTTTATCAAGACCAGACGTCTTTTTGACGAGCTGCGCTACCACAACATCGTGACCCGCTACTCGGACGGCACGATGGGGTGGCAGGATGAAAGCCCTTTTGACGCCATCGTCATCACAGCCGGGGCTCCCAGGATTCCAGAGGCCCTTGTCGGCCAGCTGGCAATCGGGGGGCGCATGGTGCTCCCGGTGGGCGATCAACGCTCACAGGAGTTGATCAAAATCCGCAAAGAAGAGGACGGCATTCACCAGAGTAGTCTCGGCGGCTGCCGGTTCGTCAAGCTGGTAGGCGAACAGGGCTGGAAAGCAAACTGATGGCAGCCGGCGTTAAAAAGCTCTATCACTGGGTGCTTCATTGGTCAGAATCGCCTTACGGCACATGGGCGCTTTTCCTGCTGGCTTTCGCGGAATCTTCCTTTTTCCCCATTCCACCGGATGTTCTTCTGATCGCCCTGGCCATCGGCAAGCCTGAAAAATCATTCAAATTTGCAGTTGTGTGCGCGTTGGGATCGATTTTAGGGGGGATGCTCGGGTATCTTATCGGCTGGCAGTTCATGGCCGCAATCGGGGACAGGATCGTCGCATTTTACGGCCTTGCCGATAAAGTCGAATATATTGAAGCGCTTTACAATCGGTACGATGCCTGGGCAGTGGGTATTGCCGGATTCACACCCATCCCCTATAAGGTGTTTACCATTGCAGCCGGGGTTTTTAAAATCAGTTTTCCAATTTTTCTCGCTGCATCCGCCGTTTCAAGGTCAGCCAGATTTTTTCTGGTCGGCGGTTTAATCTATTTTTTCGGTCCGGGGATCCAGACGTTCATCGAGAGGTATTTCAACCTGCTGGCCGTGATTTTCACCATACTGCTTGTGGCTTCCTTTGTGCTCCTCAAATATCTCTTTTAACCCCACAGTTGCAACGCTGGGGGGTAACGCTTATCCCGTTTTGAACTTTTCCTTGATCTTTTCATTCACAAAATCCGGGACCATGTCTTCGATATTGCCGCCGAACTTGGCCGCTTCCTTGATAATGGAAGAGCTGGTGAATATCCACCGCAAACCCGTCATCAGAAAGAGCGTCTGAATTTCACGGTTCAGCCGGCGGTTCATCAGAGCCATTTGAAATTCATACTCGAAATCGGAAACGGCGCGCAGTCCTCTCAGGATGGCGTGGGCTTTCCTCTTGGCGGCGTAATCGACGGTCAGGCCGTAAAAGGAAGCGAACTCGACGCGGTTGTTGAAATCCTGCATGCTTTTTTTCAGCATGGTAAAGCGTTCATCCACGCTGAAAAGGGATGTCTTGGTCGGATTGTGCATGATAGCCACGATAATCTTGTCGAAAATTTTCAGGCCTCTTTCCACTATGTCGAGATGGCCGTTGGTAACAGGGTCGAAGGAACCGGGATAAATGGCAATTTTTTCCATGGCACACAGACCTCAGGCTATTGAGTTCAAAGGGGGATGACGGCGTCATTCGGAAACCACGGGAGCTATAGCACATAATCTATAAACGAAACAAGGGTTTTGCCGTAGGTCCGCTGATCTACCAACTCAAAATGGTCAGTCTTCAGCGGCAGGGATTCTTCGGAAGCGTGCTCCACGACGATGCGCGCTTCGGGAGCGGCGGCCCCGCTTGCGTGCAGATTCCTCAGGCCGGGCTCGATCAGCCCCCTGTTGTAGGGCGGATCCATGAAAACGAGATCGAACCCGGCACGCACCACCTTCAGACAGTTCAGGCTTCTTTCGATGTCCCACCTGATTATGCGCGTCGCTTCAGGCATGCGGCACGCTTCTATGTTTTTCTTCAGCAGGTTGAGCGAACGTTCCTGGTTGTCGATGAAAACAGCTGCCCGGGCACCCCGGCTGAGGGCTTCGAGCCCTAAAGCGCCGGAGCCTGCAAAAAGGTCCAGCACCATGGCGTCATGCACCCGGCTGGAAAGAATGTTGAAGATGGATTCGCGCATCCGGTCGGTGGTGGGCCGGATCTGTTTTCCTGCGAAGGTGTGGAGCTTTCTGCCCCGGCATTTTCCACTGATGATCCGCAATCTGAGAAAAGCACCTATTCAGCCATTAGGCCAAACTGTTTGATTTTTTTTTGCAGGAAGTTGCGCTGGACGCCGATGGCTTTGGCAGTTTGGGTAACACTGCCGTCGTTTTCCATCAGTTTCCTCCCAAAGTACGCTTTTTCAAACGATCTTTTCGCCTGTTTGAAGGATTTTGCCTGCAAAAAGGCTATGTCCGCATCCGTGGTGTCGTCGGAGGTGGCCGGATTGTAGGGGGCGGGGATGTCGGCGGCGCGAATGGTTTCGCCTTTTACCATGATGGTCAAGCGTTCCGTGAGATTCTTCAGCTCGCGCACGTTTCCCGGCCAGTGATAGTTGCCCAGGATGGCAAGCGCATCCTCCTCCATCGTTTTGCTCGAGCCCAGGCCTTTGCGCGTGTTTTCATCCAGAAAGGTTTCCACCAGCAAAGGGATGTCCTGGCTGCGTTCTCTCAGGGAGGGAACCCTGACAGGGACCACATTGATCCGGTAGTAGAGATCCTCGCGGAACGTTCCCGCCTGGATCTCCTTTTCGAGATCCTTGTTGGAGGCTGCAATTACCCTGGCGTTTACCTTGAGGGTCCTGCTGCCCCCCACCCTCTGAAACTGCTGTTCCTGGAGCGTCCGCAGTATTTTTGCCTGGGTGCCCAGACTCATGTCGCCGATTTCATCCAGAAAGATGGTGCCCTTGCTGGCCAGTTCGAACTTGCCTATTTTTTTGGTCATCGCGCCGGCGAAGGATCCTTTTTCGTGTCCGAACAACTCGCTTTCAATGAGCTCTTCCGGAATAGCCGCACAATTGACGTCGACGAGGGGATACTCGCTTCTCGTACTCAGCTGATGAATGGTCCGGGCGACCAGTTCTTTGCCGGTTCCATTTTCCCCTACGATGAGAACCGAGGAATCCGTGGGAGCCACAGAATCGATCTGGTTCCTCAATTCGGCCAGCAGGGGACTGCTGCCGGTAATGGAATGCTTTTCAAGCATTTTCTTGCGCAGGTAGCGGTTTTCTTCTTCGAGCCGCCGAAAATTCAAGGCATTGTTGATGGAAAGGATGACCTTGTCGATGGAAAGGGGCTTCTGGATCATATCGAAGGCGCCCAGCTTGGTGGCTTTGACGGCCGTTTCCACCGATCCGTGCCCGGTGATGATGATGACCTGGATATACGGGTTGGATTTTTTTATTTCCTTGAGGGTTTCGATACCGTCGAGGCCGGGCATCCAGATGTCCAGCAGCACCAGGTCCGGGAAATCCTTGTCCAATACCTTCAGGGCTTCATACCCGTTGGCGGCGGTCAGTATCTCAAATCCTTCGTCCGATAAAAGCCCGCCTAAAGAGTTGCGGATCGAGGGCTCGTCGTCGACGATCAATATGGATGGGAACATAGCTTGCCCCCATTGCCAGTGTTAACGGTTCGTTTCATCGTTTCTCCTCGAGTGACGTAAAAAGGGATTTTCGAAGCTGCCGTTTCATACGGGCAGTTCGATGCTGAAGATGGCACCGTGAGGATCGTTGTCCCTGACACGGATCACGCCGTTATGATCGTTTACAATGGTGCTGACGATGGTCAAGCCCAGCCCCATACCGGTTTTTTTTGTGGAAAAATTGGGTTCGAACAGCCGCGACTTGTCCTCGTCGGAAATACCCTGGCCGTTGTCGGCAACCTCGACCCTGACCTTGTTGGCGTCCTTGTCGTGTATCAGGGTGATGGCGATATCACCCGCCTCTTTGAGTGCCGATATGGCATTGTCCACTAAATTGATCATGGCCTGCTTGAGTTGCTGCCGGTCGAGATTCAGTGTGGGCACCTCGGACGGGGCCTGAATGCTGAAGCGGATATTCTGGTGCCCTTCCCTGTAAAGCGCTACGGTTTCTTCGATGATCGGAAGAATGTCGCAGGGTTTGGGGTCCGCCGTGGGGAAGCGGGCAAAGGATGAGAACTCGTTGACCAGGTTTTGAATCAGGTCTACATGATCGATGATGGTCTGGGTGCATTCATCGAAGATCGGTTCGTTGAGATCCTTTGAATACTTGCGCTTCAATCGCTGGGCGGACAGCGTAATGGGCGTCAGGGGATTTTTTACCTCGTGAGCTATCCTGCGGGCAACCTCACGCCAGGCCGCCATGCGCTGCGCTTTTTCCAGCTCGGTGAGATCATCGAAAACCATAACGATACCCATGTGCTCCCCGGCATCGCCTTTCAACGCGTTGAGGTTGACCAGAAAACTGCGCGGGCGGCCTTTGATGATCAGCTTCAGCGGCAGTTCAACGGCATTTTCTTCGGCATTCATCAATCGCTCCATCACGTCACGGGCCATATTCAAATGCTGTCCCCACAGGAGGCTGCGATAGCTTTCCTTGAGTACATCCTCGGATTTAAGGGACAGCATCTTCTCTGCAGACGTGTTGATGGTCGTGATGTAACCGCGGGCGTCGAGGGTGATGACACCGGTGGAGACATTCTTCAACACGATCTCCATGTACTGCCGCCGGGCTTCAATCTCGATGTTGCGCTCTCGCAGCATGCGGGCGGACAGTTCGAGCTGCTCCCGGCTGCCGCGCAGATCTTTGGTCATCTTGTTGAATGAATTTACAAGGCTGCCTATCTCGTCATCGGCAACGGCTCCGATGGAAAAACTCAGGTCTCCTTCCGCTACTTTTTTAGTGCCTTCGGCCAGGGCCATGATGGGAATGGTAATCGATTTGGCCAGATAGAAACCGAACCACACGGCGCAAAAAACAACCAGCAGGCCTACAATGGAAAGGGTTATGTAATAGGTAATTTTTATCGGCCTTTTCAGAAGTTTAATCTGCTGATATTCTTCAAAGCCCCTGGATATGGACGACATTTTTTCGGAGAGATCGGGCGGAATGATCACGTTCAAGACGACGAAAGCGTTGGCTTCCGTGTGCTTGACACCAAAGGGGACGGTTGCGATGGTGCGGATGAGCTGACCGTGGTCCGTCATTTCGGTGATCGTGCGAACATTGTTGGCGTCCATCTCCTTCTGTAAATCATTGGCGGAAACCACGCTGAACGGCTTGTTTTCCAGTTTCGGAAGGAGGGCATAGGTCAAGCGTTTGGAATTGGCCCCGTAAACCTCCACCCCGTCGATGTTGAAAGCATTCTGCACCACCTGGACATAATGGGAAAGCGCCTTGTGTTTGGCCGGTTCATACAGTTTCTTGGTTTTGATCTGATAGGCTACGCGGTCCAGAAAGAACCGATTGCTGTCCTCGGTGATGGTGTAGATTTTGCGCCCCACGCTCAGGGAATTTTCGAGGGCCTGTTCCACGGGAACGTTAAACCAGAATTCAATGCTGGTGGTGATGAAGTTGATGGAAAAGAAAAAGAGAACGATTGCCGGTATCAGGGTCAGCGCGATAAAGGCGATGACGAGTTTGGTGCGCAGCCTTGCACCCATCACCTTGCGTTTGCGGTCGTAGAGCAGTTTGACCAGATTCCTGAGAACGAGAAAAATCAGCAACAGCAACAGGAGCATGTTGATGTTGATCAGAATGAACATCAGGATGGTGTTGGAGATGGGAAAGTCGGCCCCGAAGTGAATGATCCTGTTTTCCGCGAACGTCAGGATAGCGACGATCGTAACAATGGCCAGGATGATGACCACCTCCCGCTTGCGCCGCTTGCGGTCCGCGATGGATAGGGACGATAGGTTTTTTATAGTTTTTTTATCCATGCCGTCCGGTTTTTTCAGATCAGTAAATGAAGTCGATGGTGTACCAATCGGTTTCAAAATCCCACATGGAAACGAAGAAGAGGACGTAATGCAGGTATAGGGGTAGCGTGACCTTGCTCAACTGCGCCTTGGTTCTTATCTGATACCGGTCGCCCTTGTTCAGCCGATTCAAGGGAACCACCTTGAGGCTGTCGATCTCTGTCATCATTTTTTCGGCTTCTTCGATCGATTTTACGATGATCGGTTTTCCGTCTTCCCAGGAACGTTGAATAACGAATTCATTCTTCAGGTTGTCGTATTTGACGGTGTTGGTTATTTTCAACTCCGCAAGTTTCTTGTCAAACCACAGGGAGCGCGTACGGTACAGATTGACATAAAAGGAAAAAGTGGTCGGGACGCCACTCAAAATAGCTGTTTGCATGTCTTCGGTAAAGGCTCCTTCAACGGTCAGGTAGATCAGCAGATCGTCACGGGTGTTGGTGACGATGATATTCTTAAGCCGGGCATCCAGGGCATGCGCCTGATCGGCAAACAGGAGCAGGAGGCACATGGATATGGCAATGGCCGTTCTTTTAAAGACAGGGGTCATGTGGAAAAAATAAAGGATAATCGGTTAAATGGCAAGCAATTTCAGCTGTGAAGGGCGTCGGGGAGCCGTTGCGGGGGTACCGGCCTAGTCGGCCAGCGTACAGGTTTCCCAGGATTCCTTCTCCACGAAAAATTTTTTAAGAAAAGCGTGGTTAAAGGCATGCCCCGATTTTTCAACAACCACGTGGCCGATGATGGGCATGCCGATCAGGGAAAAGTCTCCGATGCAATCCAGTATTTTGTGCCGCACGAATTCATCGGGGAACCGCAGCCCTTCGGGATTCATGACATGGTCTTCGGCGATGACGACGACGTTGTCGAGGGAGCTTCCCCTGCCCAGGCCGTACCGCTTGAGCAGTTCGTATTCATTGAGGAAGCCAAAGGTTCGAGCCCGACTGATTTCTTCGACAAAAGAGGTTTCGTGGACGGTCACGGAACAGGATTGTCTGTTGATCAAGGGGTGGTCGAATTCAATGGTGCCGGTCACCCGGTAACAATCAGACGGATAAATGCCCACGAACTTGCCGTCCTCCTTTATTTCGATGGGTTCCTGGACTTTGAAATAGCAGCGGGGCATAGCCTGGGTCTCGATGCCGGCAGTCTGTATAAGATCGGCAAAGGGGCCGGCGCTGCCATCCATGATCGGCATTTCGTAGGCATCGATCTCCACCAGCGCGTTGTCCACGCTCATGCCTGAAAAGGCGGCCATAAGGTGCTCTACGGTGGAAACGATAAAGCCTTCGTAACCGATCACCGTGGCGAGGCTGGTATCCACCACCATGTTGAAGTGGGCGGAAATTTCCGGGCTGTCCAAAAGGTCGGTGCGCACAAACTTGATGCCGTGGTTTACCGGTGCAGGGCCTATTTTCAGGTTGACGGTCTTTCCGGAGTGCACCCCGACACCCGTACAGGATACCTTTTTCGCCAGGGTTCTTTGATGTGTATGCATATGGTTTGTCACGGCTTATACTGGCTGCTGGAGATGACTTCTATATATTCCACAACTACGAAAACATGCAACCCAAAAAGCGAAAGCGACCGGTTTGAGGTATGTCCGCCTAATATCCAACCGTCTCCCCAATCAGTTTGACATGGATGCGTTTGTCAATCATGTGGCCCTCGATGATGCTCCACATGTTACAGATGCGCGTACGGGTCTTGCAGTCGCTGCACAGCCCGGTTGCAACACAGGGGTTATCGAGGCCATAACGGATATTGTTGATGGGGGATGCATAGTGCTTGACTCTGGCCATGGCCGATTCCAGATCGGGCGCGACCTTGTTCATTCCCACCATCAGAATGACCTTTTTAGGCCCGAAACACATGGCCGCCACGCGGTTGCCCATGCCGTCTAAGTTCACCAGTTTCCCGTCCAGGGTGATCGCGTTGGTGCTGGCGATCATGAAATCGGCGGACATCCCCTGGCGGCGGCGTTCCAAGCCTTCCTCGGGTTGTATGCCCGGTTCATAAGGGTCGATGAGCGTTACCTCCGGAATTTCGGCAACGGATTCCCAGAGTCCTGCATAGGTTGTGGTCATGCTTCCACATCGATACACCGACGAACCCGGTGCGATCATGGCGGTGACTTCGTCTTTGGCCAGAGAGGCCGTTGCCGCATAGCTTCCTTCCATACGCCGCTTTTCAAGGTGCTTTATCAGTTTTTCAGCGACCTTTTCATTCCAGGCAATCTGATGTTCATCCATGGGGTTTTCCTTTCCAAAGGTTACCGTGACCGGTTGATGATAAAAGCCAGGTTGAGCGTTTTAAATCAGGTGAAAACAGAGCGGCTCGCGACAGCGGGCACATTGCCTTCACCCCGCTGCGAGAGCGGTCACTATACCATGACCGTGTCCGGGAGTCCAGCAGCGAGGACGCGCGAAATCGAAACAAATCGGCGTCGACTGCCCAAGGTCGCGGATTCAGGTAAAAGAGTGCTTGACCCGACCACCGGGAAGGGTGATATCTTCTACGTTGAGTTTAGGTATCTGTATGGAGGGCGAAATAAGCTCATTTCGCATGAGATTGAAGTCTCGGCCGCTAGCCGCGGGGGAGATCCACCGAAGGAGAAACGACAGTGACGATCATATTAAAACCCATTGGAACGGCGCACACGGATGCGGCCGACATTCCCCGACACTGGACCGTGTCGGATGTCGAGGGCACGCTGAATATCGATTCTGAATATACCGAAGCACTTGCGGACATCACCGTTGGCCAGCGGATCGTTGTGTTGTTCCATTTTCACAAGAGCGCCCCTTTTTCACCGGATCTGTTGAAGCAGACCCCGCCGCATCGGGATAAAGCCATGGGGGTGTTCAGCATCTGTTCCCCCAGGCGGCCGAACCCCATAGGGCTGTCGGTTCTGGAGGTGCTTGCGAAAAAAGACAACGTGCTGCATGTACGCTGCATGGACATGTTGGACGGCACACCGATTCTGGACATCAAACCCTTTGTCGACAACAGGAAGACGCTCCCGAGCCGTGAAGATATCTCCCAGACGCAATAACCTAAGCTGATTCTTAAAGAATTTTTTCAAGGGCTTCTCTGGAATGTTCGAGCGTTTTTTTCGCAGTTGCGCCAAAAATCAGGATGGGTATCTTTCCAGTTTTCACCATAGCGTTTATCGCGGGTTCTCAGCCGCTTGTCAAATTAGGCCACGTTGAGCGTTTCAAAAATTCAAAAATGGCTTCAGGGCCATTGGTTCTCTTCCGGAGTCCCGCCGGCCCCCGGTGAACGGCCCGGCTATTGCAGCCAGGCCATAACATCCTTTTTTTTAGGAACCTTGCCCGACGATTTCACTTCGCCGTTCACGACCACCGCGGGGGTTCCGAAAACGCCGTAACCGGCAATTTTCATCATATCGGTCACCTTTTCGATATCGGCGTCAACCCCGGATTCGGCGACGGCCTCCTTGACGACCTTTTCTGTTTTCTGGCATTTTGCACAGCCCGGTCCCAGCACTTTGATTTCCATGATAACCTTCCTTTATTTGTTTTCTGCCGTGTTTCAGCCCGGTTGCATCCGGGCCGCTTGTTAGACAAAGTAATTGAAAATGTATCCGACGATCAGAATGCCCGTGCCGACCACGCCGATAAAGGTTGCGATCAAGCGCGGTTTGAGCACTTTTCGCAGGATGATCGCCTCGGGCAGCGACAAGGCGATGACCGACATCATGAAGGCCAGGACGGTGCCAAGCGCCGCACCTTTTTCCAGCAGCGCCTGCACGATGGGGATGATGCCGGCGGCATTGGAATACATGGGAATGCCCAGGACAACCGAAGCGGGCACCGACCACCAGGCCGATTTTCCCATAAACGACGCCAGGAAACCTTCCGGTACATACCCGTGAATGCCGGCACCCACGGCGATTCCCAATACGACGTACAACCACACCTTGCCGACGATATCGCGGACGGCATCGAAACCATAGCCAATACGCTCGCCCCAGCCTTCCGGCCCTTTCTCCACCGCGGCCTCACCGGCCTGGATCTGGTACACCCAGTCCTCGAGATGGCGCTCCATTTTAAGGCGGCCGATGACCCAGCCGGCGACAATGGCGATGGCGAGTCCGGTGCTCAAGTAGATGGCGGCGACTTTCCACCCGAAAAGCCCATACAGCAGCACCAGGGCAACCTCATTCACCATGGGGGCCGCGATGAGGAACGAAAAGGTCACCCCCAGCGGTATGCCCGTGGTAACGAAACCCAGAAACAGCGGAACGGCCGAGCAGGAGCAAAACGGCGTCACAATCCCCAGGCCGGCCGCCAGGAAATTGCCCACCGATTCACGCTTGCCGTCCAGGATGGCACGCGTTCGGGTGGGGGTAAAAAAAGAACGCACGATTCCGACGCCGAACACCACCAGGGTCAGCAACATCAGCACCTTTGGGGTGTCATACAGAAAAAAGGCGATCGCATCCCCCAAATGGCCTTGGGGCGCAAACCCGGTCCATCGGGACAGCGTCAGGGTGAGAAAGTCGGCCAGCGGTTTCAGTTGACCGTAGATCAGCCACCAGGCGGCAATCATGACCGCTACGCCGGCGACATATTTGGCGACGGGTGAACGGGTCGGTTCGCTCATCTGATCGATGGCGGCGACAGCCGCGTGGCCTGTACTGCAAGCGCAGGCCTTTTCCTGAGCGTTATGCATGTGAAAACCTCCGTATCCGGGGAAGATGGTGGCCCCCGTTTAAAAATCGATCTTTCAAACCTGCAGCGGTCTGTAGGCGCCTCGATACGGCCTATGTCGAGCGTTTCAAATTTACGTTTATCTTTTGAAGACCGCTTTATTCATAATTCGTCATACAGTGATATAATGAGGCCAAAAAAAATTAGCCGCCGCAAATGGTTTCACGGCTGATTGCGGGCAGCTGGGCAACCAGCGCCGCAACGTCGCTATCCGCTTCGAGCCAGTGTCGCAGGTTGCCGAGCATATTGGCCACATACGGATTCCTGCCCCCGTCGGCAAGGCGGTAGTTGACCCACAGCCCTTCTCGCGAATAAGTAATTAAACCGGCTTCTTCCAGAATTTTGAGATGCTTGCTGGCCGTAGACTGGGCCAACCCCATGGCTTCCTGAATCTCACACACGCACAGGACACGGCGCTGCAGCAGCTTGATCATTTTTACCCGGTTTGCATCCGACAAGGCTTTCATGACCTTTATGAAATCTTTCATGGCTCCTCCATATCGTTAATTTAGAATATAATAGGTTTTTGTGAATTGTCAACCAAAAAAGGCAAGCAGGCTTTCACAGGACGATGTAAAAAAAAGGAGAATCGGTTTGGCCGACTCTCCGTTTGATACCATGAAGGTGCCGATGGACTGACGATTGTCCCGGCGGTGATAGGCTAAAAACTGTTAATATCGTGGAAAATTAATAGGTTGGAGATATATACGATTATTGAAGGACCCTGCCTATGTATCCAATCCAACAGTGAATAGCTATTTCACTGCATCTTTCAGTGCTTTGCCGGCTGCAAATTTTGGCACTCTGCTTGCCGGAATGTGCATCGCTTCCCCTGTTTGTGGGTTTCTGCCTTGACGTGCACTTCTTTCAGCAACCTTAAAGGTGCCGAATCCAACCAATGATACGGAATCGCCATTTTTCAGTGCATTGGTAATGCTCGATAAAACACCGTCCACAGCTGCCTGGGCATCCTTTTTCGTTTCCAACACCTTTGCCAACTCGTTGACCAAGTCTCCCTTGTTCATAATTTTCTCCCTTTTTTGTTGTAAGATGGTAAGCTGAATATATCATTGGATGATTTTATTCAATAAAAATTATCACAATTTCTTCATCCCTTTTTGGGCGTAACATAGATCTGCCAGAATCGATTCTCATGCGCTTCGAAGGTAACCCCCTGCCGATCCAGCATTCCTTTTAATTTTTCGGCATGTGCAGGGCGCATGACGAAAAGATGCCTGACGGTTGTATCTTTTCCCAACTCATTGGCAATGAAGTTTTCAGCGAGATCATCACTCCACGGCTTCTTGCGGTCTGATAGGCGGGTGAGGTTTCCATTCAGATAGAACTGCAACCCGTTGAGATTGTGCTCCTTGTAGCTTGCAATTTTTGCGTTCGCGCCTCCCAGGTTCATGCATGCCGCATACAATGCCTTCATGTCGTTTTTATCGCTGTAGTATACCGACGCCCCCTTCAAACCGATCAGGAAAACGGCCGAAATTCCGGCGATTATCGTAATTTTTTTCAGCCGGTACCCATCGCTCAATCCATATCCGATAATCAGGGAAACAGGTGCAACCAACGGAAGCACGTAGAGTGGAAGACGGCTTTTCGATATAAAAAAAATGAGCAGGGGGATCAGTATCCATAACAGTAAAAATGCTGCATACGTTCCCTGGAGGAGATAATTCCAAATTGTTTTTATTCTGAACAGCTTTTTGGCGATGACGACTTTCAGCAGATAAATCGACCAAACACCTGCTCCAACCGTTAAAAAAGGGAGATAGATTGCCAGGGGTTTGTACCACTCCGAGTTTCTATGAAAGGAATCTGATGCCACCCGGGCAATAACCTCTGTTCCTAAAAAATAGGTCAGAAGCTCCGGATGGCGGAAACAAACCAGAAGGTACCACCACAAAGCGACCACCAGAAACAGCAACACGCCCTGGACATTGAAAAGGCGCCATTTTTGTCTGCTCAAACGGTGCCAGATCCATATCGCCGGAAGTGGCAGCAGTGCCGGCGGACCTTTCGTTAAGAAGCCCAGGCCGAA
Source organism: Deltaproteobacteria bacterium (assembly GCA_022340465.1). Taxonomy (NCBI): domain Bacteria; kingdom Pseudomonadati; phylum Myxococcota; class Myxococcia; species Deltaproteobacteria bacterium. Next base: position 48,387 of record JAJDNW010000056.1, read on the forward strand.
AAATACCCACATAAGCAGGCGCCACCCGTTACGATTTTGGGCAGTGGTTACCCGCCCCGCCTTGAGATAGCAAAAAACCGCGGTGATTTCCCATAAGGTCAGCAGGGTGTCGGTACTGATGGAGTTCATGCCGAAAATGGTATTCGCAGAGGTCGCGTAAACAAGGCCCGCCATGACTCCGGCACGTTTATTCCACAGAAGGGCGCCTATGTGAAACACGATCCAGGTCGTTAAAACAAAGGCAACCGCATTGGAAAAGCGCACCCCCCATTCATTCCTGCCGAGCAGCCGCATGCCGCCCGCAATGGTCCAATAGGCGAGGGGCGGCTTTGTCCAATGGGCCCGATAGCCGATGGTCGGTTCCAGGTAATTGCCGCTGTCCAGCATCTCACGCGCAACTTCAGCATACCGACCCTCGGTGGTTTCGAACAACCCTCGTGAACCCTGGAATGCAAAAGCCACGATAAGAGACAGGCCCAGCATGATCCAAAAAAATCGATTTGTGGTGTTATTCAACTGTCTGCCTCGAAGCGGGTTGTGAAGAATCACCCCACGGATGGAACTTCCCCACCGCAAACTCAAGGGGTGTGTTCCGCCGTACGGCCGTGCTGCGCATCACCGTAAGGATCGATGCCTGTTATGATGCGTGCGCTTCAACCGTTGACGGGTTGCCGGGTTTTGGCGGCATTTTTTTCTTTATGAATAAAGTATAGATTGCGGCCGTAAACGATGATGCCGGCTGACTGGCCGACGATAAAAACAGGGTCCTTGCGATATATGGAATAGATCAAGAGCAACAGGGAGCCTGCAATGCTGAAATACCAGAACAAAACCGGCATGACACTTTTTTTGGCTTTTTCGCTTGCTATCCATTGAATGATGAAGCGAAATGAAAAAAGCAGTTGAGCGCAAAATCCCAGGGCAATCCAGAAATATTCTTTCACCTGTTGTACTCCTTTTCTTCAACCAAGACGGTCGCTTTCAGAGGCTTTTTTTTGATATGCGGTATCGGATGTATCTTTTTTTTATCCAGATAAATGCAAGCGTGTCTATAAAGGGGCCGATCAAACGGTTGCGCAGATTGTATTTGGCCGTGCCGGCATATCGCGGAAAGTGCTGTACGGGGACCTGTTTGACGCTGCCGCCCTGAAGTTGTACCAGGGCCGGGATGAAGCGGTGCATACCGATAAAAAAGGGCATACTGCGTGCGTAATCGGTTTTCATTACCTTCAGGGGGCAACACGTGTCTTCGATGCCGTCATCGATCATCACTCTGCGGGCGGTATTGGCGACCCGGGAAGATATTTTCTTAACGACGCTGTCGTTGCGTTGATGGCGGATACCGTTCACGAGGTCATATTGCGGAAAAAATTCGAAAAATTTCAAAAAATCAACCGGCGATGTCTGGACATCGGCGTCGATATAGCCGACAAGCGCACTTTCAGTGCTGTCAATGCCCGCTTTGAGCGCGGTGCTCAAGCCCGTGTTCTTGTCCAGGGCGATAAATTTGTAGCAATCATCCGCAGCACATATGGTCTGGATCATCGCCTGGCTGTCATCTGTCGAGCCGTCATTGACGAACATAACCGTCGTTGGAACAGGCGCTTGCGTTAAGAATCGATCCATTTCATTTTTGAAATGATCCAGGCAGGGTTCCTCGTTAAATATGGGTACGACAATTGTTAAACTGTCGATTTGTTGTGTTGCAGGCATCTTTTGTCCTCAACGGTGTGTCGGGCAGCCCAAGGGAATCCCATTCCCGGGCTCGCATGGATCCATTTGCGAATGTGTCGATTCAGACGGCCACGGCTACCTATACGACATAAACCGAATGGTTTCAAGCTGACAGGGCAAGAAATCCGGGCCCTCCGGGTTCACCGCACCTTCGGTGTCAAGAGTCATCACGCATGGAACACGATTCGGTCTTCGCTCTTCAAGCGCCAGCGCTTCCTGGATCATCGCCATGCGGACACCCGGTGCCGATCTGCCGATATGGGGGGCGGTTTCGATTGTTTCATAGGATTATTGGATCTGTTTGTGACATCAGAAAACGGATTTTTGAGGCCATGTTGTGAAAAAACCGACACCGGAACGGTTTTCGGCTTTATAAAGTCATTGTGGCCGCATGAACTAGCCAATAATTAAAGGCGCTCAGCTTAGGAAGGAAATATATTTCTGTTAATCATGCAGCCAGTTGTTGCTCCCTATTGGGAAAATGGTAAATGTATACGGGATTATAAACCGTATTGATGCCCTAATCATCCAGTATTGTGTGCCTGCCCCATTCCTGCCATCATTTTCCGACGACGACTATTAATTCCAAGCAGCAGGAGACAGTGTGCTTGCCAAGGTGCTGAGCAGTGCCGTTATCGGCATCGATGCCTACCTGGTGGAGGTGGAGGTGGACATCATCCAGGGGTTGCCTTCCTTTACCACGGTGGGCCTGCCGGAAACCGCCGTCAAGGAGAGCAAGGAAAGGGTCAAGTCCGCCATTCACAATTCCGGGTACACCTTTCCCGACGACCGCATCACCGTCAACCTGGCACCGGCCAACATCAAGAAGGACGGCACCGGTTTCGACCTGCCCATCGCCCTGGGGATTCTCACCGCCACGGGCATCGTTCCCAAGCGGGCGGTGGAGCGGTTTCTGGCCATGGGCGAGCTTTCCCTGGACGGGCGCGTCAAACCGGTGAACGGGTCGCTGCCCATGGCCCTGGCGGCGAAGGAGGCGGGCTATGCCGGTATCATGGTTCCCTTCGACAATCGCCTGGAAGCTTCGGTCGTCGAGGGCATCCCGGTCTATCCGGTCAAAACCCTGGGGCATGTGGTGGCGTTCCTGGGCGGGTTTACGGAAATAGCCCCTTTGGAGACGGACGTCGCCACCTATTTCAAAGCGGGGGAACGCTTCGAAGCCGACTTTTCCGAAGTGATGGGCCAGGAGCATGTCAAACGGGCCATGGAGGTGGCGGCCGCCGGCGGCCACAACATCCTCATGATCGGACCGCCGGGATCCGGCAAGACCATGGTGGCCAAACGCCTGGCAACCATCCTGCCGTCCCTCACATTCGACGAAGCCATCGAAACCACCAAGGTCTACAGCGTGGTGGGGCTGCTGGAAAAGGACCAGGCCCTGGTCACCTGGCGGCCCTTCAGGGCGCCCCACCACACCATATCCGATGCCGGCCTGATCGGCGGCGGGCACGTTCCCCGCCCCGGCGAGGTCAGCCTGGCGCACAACGGCGTTTTGTTTCTGGATGAACTCGCCGAATACAAGAAGCACGTCCTGGAGGTTTTGCGCCAGCCCCTGGAAGACCTAAGGGTCACCATCTCCCGGGCGCGCTCCACCATCACCTACCCTGCGAGTTTCATGCTGGTGGCGGCCATGAATCCCTGCCCCTGCGGCTACCTCTCAGACCCCAAGCACGAGTGCCGCTGTTCCGTTCACCAGATCCAGCGCTACCGGGCCAAGATCAGCGGCCCCCTGATGGACCGCATCGACATCCACGTCGAGGTGCCGGCCGTGCCCTACAAGCATCTGGGATCCAAACGGACTTCGGAATTGTCCGTCGACATAAGAAAGCGCGTTACCGCGGCGCGCAATATTCAATCCCTGCGGTTTCGCAACACCGGCATTTTCTGCAATGCCCAGATGAGCAACCGACACCTCAAAGTGCACTGCAGCATCGATGAATCTTCTCACCGGTTGCTGGAAACGGCCATCGACACCCTGGGCCTGTCCGCCCGCGCCTTTTCCCGCATCCTCAAGATCGCCCGCACCATTGCCGACCTGGAAGCATCTGAAAAAATGTCATCCGCCCACGTTGCCGAGGCGATTCAGTACCGCAGCCTGGACCGGGGCCGTAAAAATGGGGTTTGAATGATGATATAAAAATTGCGTTCGTAATTGACTTGAGATATGAATCGCGTGGATACCGATGTTTTGCTAAGACTGGAATCGGCTGCGGGCTGCGGCCATTAATCTGAAATGAAAACCCGGCGAGGGTTTTGGGTGCATCCGAAGGATTTTCCGCGAACGGCGAGCGGCTTCGCGGAAAATTCTGACGTTGCTTCAATGTTTGGGAATACATCATGACGACGCTTGAATCGATAAAAGAACTGCAGGCACGGATGGAACAATCCATCATCGGTCAGAAACAGGTTGTCAACCGGTTGATTATCGGTCTGCTGGCCGACGGCAACCTGCTGCTCGAAGGGTTGCCCGGACTGGCCAAGACCAGGGCGGTCAAGAGCATGGCCGCAAATCTATCCGCAGGGCTCTCCCGCATCCAGTTCACTCCGGATCTGCTGCCGTCGGACATTACCGGCACGGAGGTATATCACGCCTCTGGTGGAAAGGATCTGTTTGAATTTCAGCCCGGCCCCATTTTTTCCAACCTGATTCTGGCCGACGAAATCAATCGGTCCCCGGCCAAGGTGCAGGCCGCACTGTTGGAGGCCATGGAAGAAAGACAGGTGACGGTGGCCGGAAAAACGCATAAAATGGAGCGGCTTTTCATGGTCCTGGCCACCCAGAACCCCATCGAGCAGGAGGGAACCTACCCCCTGCCCGAGGCCCAGATGGACCGCTTTCTCATGCATGTCAGGATCGACTATCCCGGCGATGCGGACGAACTGGAGATCATCCGTCTGGTGCGCGGTGAGCAGGGGGCGGGCCCGGATCGAAAGCCGGAAGCCATTGCCCAGGAGGCCGTGTTCTCCGCCCGGGATGAGATCAACGGGATCTATTCTTCGGAAACGATTGAACGCTATATTGTTGATTTGATCAGCGCCACCCGCTACCCCGGCAAATACGGCCAAGAACTTGCCGGCTGGCTGGAAGTCGGCGCCAGCCCCCGGGGCAGTCTCGCCATCGATAAATGTTCCCGGGTGCATGCCTGGCTGGAGGGCCGGGACCACGTCGTTCCGGATGACGTGCGGGCGGTGGTCCATGACTGCCTGCGCCACCGGTTGATATTGAGCTACGAAGCCAATGCCGCAGGCATGCATGCCGATCAGGTAATCGATGCTGTGGTCAAACAGGTAGCGGTAGCGTGAACCCCACAGTTGCAACACTGGGCCGAACCTAATTTGGAACGCTCGGCTTAGGTTGAAGTAAGGTGTAACGGTCATTATGCAGTCCCCGCAAAACGAGAACAAGCCTGGCGTCTATGCCACCCTGGAGGAATTGATCCGCCTTCAGCACAAAACGGCGGGGTTCAGCTTTCTCCCCAGGCAGCCGGTTCACAGCCTGCTGGCCGGCAGGCATGCATCGCGGCTTCGCGGCAGGGGGCTCGATTTCGAGGAACTCAGACAGTACCGGCCGGGGGACGATATCCGCACGATGGACTGGAAGGCGACCCGGCGAACCGGGCAGCCCTATGTACGGGTTTACACAGAGGACAGGGAACGGCCGGTTCTGCTGGTGGTGGATCAGCGCCTGTCCATGTTTTTCGGCTCGCAGGTCAACATGAAATCGGTCACGGCCGCCCACACGGCCGCCCTTGCGGCCTGGCGGGTGGTGACTGTCGGTGACCGAGTGGGCGCGGTCGTCTTCAACGACGATGACATACAGGTGATCCGGCACCGGCCTTCGAAAAAAACGGTAATGCAAATTCTCCGCATCATCGTGGAGCAGAACCATAAGCTGGGCATCGACCGGGGGATCTTTCCCGTTTCCGGCATGCTCAACCAGGCCCTTCGCAAGACCGTTTCCCTAACGGGTCATGACTATCTTGTCTGCGTGATCAGTGATTTTTTTGGAATGAACGATGAAACCCTGCAGCATGCAAAACAGCTCTGCCGGCACAACGACCTTATATTGGTGCCGGTGTACGACCCCCTGGCGAAAAAATTGCCGGAAAACGGTTCGCTGATCATCAGCGACGGCGGAAGCCAGATCAGGCTGGACTTTCACGACCGGCAATTGAAAGAACGTTTCCCGGAATTTCTCCAGGGCCGCCTGAAACCCCTGTCCGATTCCCTGAGCCGAATGGGTGCTCCGGTGCTTCCCGTCAACACGGCGGAAGACGTGGCCCAACAGGTTCGAAAAGCTCTTGGATTCGTTCCCGGCAAACAGGCGCGGGCAGGGAAGGTGGCCGTAAGGGGAGCCCGCTGATTTGTGCAAGCAGCCCATGAATGGTTGAATCACACATGCCCGCTTCGACCAGTTTAGAAAACCTGCACGACATCGTCGTTCCGGGGCCTGTCTCCTGGCTGCCCCCGGCACCGGGCTGGTACGCGCTGGGGGTGACCCTGCTGCTTTTACTTATCTGGGGAGCGGTTGCCTGGTATCGGCGTCGGCAGCGCAACGCATACCGGCGCCAGGCGCTGGCCGAGCTGGCGCGCATCGAAAAGGCCCTTGCCGAAGGCGGGGCCGCCGTCCATCGCCTGCTGCCCCGCCTGCCGGCGCTCCTCAAACGCACGGCCCTTGCCGCCTATGGCCGCGGGGAGGTCGCATCACTTTGCGGAAAACCATGGCTCGATTTTCTCGATCGCAGCATCGGCAAATCGCTTTTTTCCGGCGAGAACGGGCGACTGTTGCTGGCCTGTTCGTACGCTTCCGCAACCCTTCTCGATGGGATCAGCCGGAAACAGGTCCGCAGTCTTAGCCGGGCCGTGCGCGCCTGGCTGGCCGGTCACCGCGTGATCGCCGCGAACAGAGCCTATGCAACAAATGGCTTAAAAGCGAAGGGTTCCACCTGATTTATGTTTATTTTTGCCGATATATGGCTGTTTTGTCTTCTGCCCCTGCCGTTGCTCTTTCGGTGGTTTGCCCGGCCCTTTCGCGAAGAGCGGCCGGCGGTGCGGGTTCCCTTTTTTGACGACCTGGTAGCCCTTTCCGGCCAGGATCCGGGCAGCGGTAGCATCGTTCGCAGGCAACCGCTGTTGCGGCAGGTCGCGGTGAGCCTCGGATGGATACTGCTGGTTGCCGCCCTGGCCAGGCCCCAGTGGGTCGCACCGCCGATCAACAAGCAGATTCCTTCCCGGGACCTTCTCCTGGGTGTGGACCTTTCAGCTTCCATGAAAACGGAAGATTTTACGACCGCCGACGGCAGAAAAGGCACCCGGCTGGCGGCGGTCAAAGGCGTGCTCGACGAATTCCTCGAACGGCGCAAGGGGGACCGGGTCGGTCTCATCTTTTTTGGCACGGCGCCCTTTATCCAGGCGCCGTTTACCGAAGATCTCGACACCTGCCGAGAATTGATGCGCGAGGCCCAGGTGGGCATGGCCGGACCCAGGACGGCCCTGGGCGATACCATCGGCCTGGCCATCAACATGTTCAAGAAGAGCAAGGTCAAAGACAAGCTCCTGATCCTGCTCACCGACGGCAACGACACCAGTTCCGGGTTGGAGCCGAAAAAGGCCGCCGGAATCGCCAAAGAAGAGGGCATTGTCATCTACACCGTGGCAGTGGGCGATCCCAGAGCTGCGGGCGAGCAAAAGCTCGATGAAAAAGACCTGAAGGCCGTGGCCGAGATGACCGGCGGCTATTACTTCTGGGCCGGCGACCGCACGAGGCTCGAGGAGATCTACAACCGAATCGATCGCCTGAGCACCCACAAAATCGACAGTATCAGTTATCGGCCTAAAATAGATCTCTATTACTGGCCTCTGTCAATGGTGATCGTACTGAGCATGCTGCCGCTCACGGGACGGATCGTTCGAATGCGGAGGCCGGCTTGATGCACTTCTTCCACGACCTCCACTTCCTGCGTCCCTGGCTGTTCGTTTTACTGGTTCCGGCTGCCGGGCTGATCGGGTACGCATTGCGAAACCGGGAAAGCCGGTATGGCATGCAGACACTGATTGCCGGGCATCTGCTCGATCATTTGCTGATCGGCAGAGGACAGCAGCATCGGCGTTTTCCGCTTTATCTGCTGGCTGCATTCTGGGCAATCGGAATCGTGGCTGTTTCCGGCCCGACATGGAAAAAGGAACCGTCGCCGTTTGCACAGGATACCGCCGGACTGGTCATTGTCCTCAAGGTCACCCCCTCCATGATGGCCCGGGACATCCAGCCATCCCGCCTCACCCGGGCCACCCAGAAAATTCATGACCTGCTCAAACGGCGCCCCGGTGCGAAGACCGCACTCATCGCCTACAGCGCTTCGAGCCATCTGGTCATGCCCTTTACCGTTGACCCCGGTATCATCGACATGTTCAGCCAGGCCCTGAGTCCCGATGTCATGCCTGACAGCGGGGATAAACCGGTAGCGGGGCTCGAGCAGGCAGCCGCGCTCTTGGAACGGGCAGAGATGGCCGGATCTATTCTGCTCATTGCCGATTCGCTGCCCGGGTCGCAAACCGCGGTGTTGGAGCGATTTCGCCGGGAGAAAGAGATTCCGGTGCATCTTTACGCCATGGCTGCGCCCAAGGGCGTGCGCGTTCCACTGGACAGCCCGCCGGCGCCGGCCTTGAATCCCGGCGCATTGAAAAAAGCGGCCTCGGTCGTCGGCGCCGATTTGACGGTGGTGACCGCCGATGACGGGGACATCCGGAAACTGGCGGAACGGATCAAATCCAGCATGTCCACCGCCCGGGAGAATCAGGGGCAGCGCTGGCAGGATATGGGCTACTGGGCGTTGCCGGTGTTGTTGGCGATCGCGCTCTTTTTCTTCCGCCGGGGATGGATGGTGGCCTATGAATGACGTCGGGAAATACATGCCGCTGGCAGTAACGCTGATCGGCACCTGTTCTTTTCTCATCGCCCTCTCCCTTGTCAATTGGTCATCGGGGGATCTTTTTCTCACCCCGGACCAGCAGGGGAGAATCTACATGTCCCGCAAGGCGTACCGGAACGCCGCCCGGGTTTTCCAGGATCCCCTGCAGCGTGGCACCGCCTTGTACCGTGCCGGCGATTTCAAGGGTGCGGCCGCCTCGTTCGGCCAGGACGATTCCGTCGAGGCTTTGTACAACCGGGCCAATGCCCTGCTCATGCTGGGTGAATACGACCAGGCCGTTGTCGGTTACCGCAGAGCCCTGGCCGGAAAGCCCGGCTGGAAAGAGGCCGCCGACAATCTCGAACTCGCACTGCAGCGAAAAAATAGACTGCACCTCCCCAACGAAGGGGATGAGGGCACCGGCGGTATGCTGGCACCGGACAAGATCGTCTTTGACGAGCAGGCGGCCAATGCGACGGAGGATCAGAAAGAGACGGTCTCGGGGGGGAAACAGCGGCTCTCGGATGCAGAATTGAGCGCCATGTGGCTGCGCCGGGTGCAGACACGGCCGGCGGATTTTTTGCGCGCCAAATTCTCATACCAGGCTGCACGGCAAACGACAGGCGATCCGGAACAGGGGGGGGCAGAGTGAGCCGGCGCATCCTACACTACGTACTCCTGACGGCCGTCATGCTGGCAATGAGCAACCTCTGTTTTGCGGCCGGTGGTCCAGTGTTCCTGAAAAGCGAGCTTACGAAGCCGGATAAAATCTGGGTGGGGCAGCGACTGGACCTCAACGTCACCCTCTTTACGACCAGCGCCTTTGCCGGTGTTGTTCGCTTTGACCTGCCCAATGATTCGGGGATGGTGATTGTTGCGGACGACACCCACCCCCTCCTGGGGTCGGAGACGATCGAGGGGAGCTCCTATCTGTTTAAACAGTACACCATTTCCCTTTTTCCCCTGAGCGTCGGACCACAAACCATACCCTCCTTTCGGGTGGAATTCGGTTATCGGGGTGATGAGGGCCGGAAAGTGGAGATCTCCCTTCCCACAAACGCACACCCCTTCACGGTCCTGGACGTACCCGGCTACGATCCGGAACTTCCGCTGATCACCGCCGGGGACCTGAAGGTCGACGATCGCTGGGAGCCGAAACCGGGCAAGGCAACCGTCGGTGACGCGTTCCTCCGAACCGTGACCATGACCGCAACCGGCCTCCCCGGCATGGCCTTTCCTCCCCTGGCGATGAAGAGGATCGACGGGGTGGCCATCTATTCCAGACAACCGGCGGTCAGTACCGACACCCAACGAGGCGCCTTTACCGGTAAAAGGGTGGAGACCTATTCCTATGTCTGCCAGCGGGCCGGCGCGTACACCCTGCCGGAGATAGAGATACAGTGGTGGAACCCCGAGGGCGAGGTGCTGCAGCGGGTAACACTGCGTTCGGCCACGTTCCAGGTGGCCCCCAATCCGGCGCTGGAATCCGGCACGCCGCCGGCTGCAGCCGAAGCTTCCGGAGTCCCTTTCCCCTGGCGATGGGCGGTTGCAGCCGCGTTGATTGTGGTTATAATTGTGTTGTTGATGCTGCTTCGGAAAAAAAACAGTCGATCCACACCGCGCGACGAAAACAAAGAGAAAGCGCTATTCAGACAATTCAGGCGGGCCGCCGAATCCAGTGATGCGCCTGAAACCATGCAGACCTTGATGAAGTGGCTCGATGCATCGGGCCATGCAGGCGGCGTGTCCGAATTTGTTCGGATGGTGGGTGAACCAGAACTCGAACACCAACTTGATGCATTGGAAACAAGCTTGTACGGTAAACAGGAAAAGCGTTGGTCGGGTAAAATACTCTACACCACGGTTGCCGACGCACGGCCAAAATTTCTACGACAACGGCATGTCCATCCGGACCGCCGGTACGCGCTCGGACCGCTGAACCCCTGACAGGTCGAAACACAAAAAGGAGATGATGATGATGTCAAAACGCATGCTGACTACGGTATTCGCGGCCCTGATTACTGCGGCCTTCCTCCATTTACCGCTGGCCGATGCGGGCGAGGCACTGCCTTCCTGGCGGGAAGGGAAAGCCAAGCAGTCGATTATCGATTTCGTGAGCCAGGTGGCGCGCAAGGGCTCACCCGATTTTGTAGCGCCGGAAGAGAGAGTTGCGGTGTTCGACAACGACGGCACGCTGTGGTCGGAGCGACCCATCTATTTCCAGTTGTTATTCGCCCTGGACCGGGTTAAGGCACTCGCCCCCAAGCACCCGGAATGGAAAGGCAAGGAGCCCTTTGCGTCGCTGCTCAAGGGCGACGTGGCGGCGGCGCTGGCCGGTGGTGAAAAGGCGATTCTCGAAATCGTCATGTCCACCCACGCCGGCATGACCACGACGGCGTTCGAGAAGATCGTCAAGGATTGGATCGCCACGGCCCGGCATCCCAAGACCGGCAAACGCTATACCGAGATGGTCTTCCAACCGATGCTGGAACTGCTGGTTTTTTTAAGGGCGAATGGCTTCAAGACGTTCATCGTATCGGGCGGCGGCATCGAGTTCATGCGGCCGTGGGCTGAAGCGGTTTACGGCATTCCGCCCGAACAGGTCGTCGGCAGCAGCATCAAGACCAAATTCGAGATGCGCGCCGATGGGCCGGTGCTCGTTCGATTGCCGGAGGTAAACTTCATCGATGACAAGGAGGGCAAACCCGTCGGCATCAACGCTCACATCGGGCGCCGTCCGATTGCCGCCTTCGGCAACTCGGACGGCGACCTGCAGATGCTTCAGTGGACCACCGCAGGAAAAGCGCCGCGATTCGGGCTTTTGGTCCACCACACCGATGCCGAGCGAGAATGGGCCTATGACCGCAAGTCACACGTCGGCAAGCTGGACAAGGCTCTTGACGAAGCCGCGGTCAAAGGCTGGACCGTTGTCGATATGAAGCAGGACTGGAAAGTCATCTATCCTCCGGTAAACTAGCCGTGTTTGAGTTTGCCTTATTGAGCATTTGTCATTTAATTATAAAATTATAAAAGACAGGTACTTAATGTTTTTTGAATAATCTCCGCCCTAAAATAAGTTTTTCAGTCTTCATGCTCTTCCAACCCGGCAAGACTATTGCTGGTGGCACAGTGAGTTGCGCATGTTTGAAGACGGGATTTTACCGTGCGGGCGCATTCCAGCCTCTCAATCAACTGAAAAGCGCTGTATTGGAAGAAGTTGCCTGCTCAGATTAATTCCGAAAGCCGTTTCAGGTAGTAGATCCCCGAAAGGCCCTGGATCGGTTTGGGGACTTTCTCGTTTTTCGACTGAAAATGATGCTTGAACTGCTGGTAGTGTCTGGTATGGAACCCGCACGGTACATGTACCTGCGGTAGCGCCCACACGCTCCTTTTCACTCTTAACATTGAATTCCTGAAGACCGAAATAACATAAAGTACCTGTCCCTAATATCTAATATTATTCAGTCCATTAAGGCTTGATGTAATGGCCGGCCTCTGTTACCTAAAGTAAACACGCGACTCAGGTGTTGGTCAGGGCCATTGGTATACAATTTATCGACAAAGGCGGCGATTTTATTTCAATGCAAGCAAAAGCGACCCTTTTCATCCAGTGCATCGTCGACGGCCTCTACCCTCAGGTGGGCCAGGCCATGGTACGGGTTCTGGAAAGGCTGGGGGTTTCCCTGGACTATCCCAAGGACCAGACCTGCTGCGGTCAGCCGGCTTTCAACTCGGGATACCGGCAGGAGGCGCGCAAGGCGGCCGAACGGTTTATCCGCATCTTCGAATCGGCGGAATGCATCGTCTGTCCGTCGGGTTCGTGCGTGAGCATGGTGCGCAACCACTACGGCGATCTTTTTAAAAATGACCGCCGCTGGGTGGTGCGTGCCCGGCGCGTGGCGGAAAGGACCTTCGAGTTTTCCGAATACCTGGTGGATGTGCTGGGTTTCACGGATGTGGGGGCGGCCTTCGCCGGACGCGTCACCTACCATGAGTCCTGTCACCTCATGCGCGGCATCGGCGTCAGCCGTCAGCCGAGAACCCTGATTGCCCATGTGAAGGGGATCGATTTCGTGGAGATGCACGACGCCGACTTCTGCTGCGGTTTCGGGGGCGCCTTTTCCGTCAAATACCCGGACATCTCCACGGCCATGCTGAGCGAAAAGGTCCGCAATATCGAGCACTCTGGCGCCGAGGTCGTGGTTGGGTGCGACATGGGTTGCCTGATGAACATCCAGGGCATGTTGAACCGGAAGAAGGCCGCCGTCAAAACCATGCACATTGCAGAATTGCTGGATCGGTCCCACTAGGTTTCCGGAAGCGGATATGGATATCACCACAGAAAAATACAAAGCGGTTGCCAGGGCAGGCACGGAAAACCCGGTGCTGCAGAAGGCCTTGGCCGGCCTGCAGGCGCGGTTTGGCCGGGGAACGGCCCAGGCCTATCGCGAGCTGCCCGAAGGGCCAGACTTGCGACTGGTGGCCCATGACCTGCGCATGGACGCCGTTCTTCACCTCGACCGTCTGCTGGCCGCACTCGCCGGCAAGGTGCGCGGAAACGGCGGCCACGTTTATTTTGCCCAAAATGGGGAAGAAGCCGTGGCCTATTGCCTGAAAGTCGCTGCGGAAAACAAGGTAAAGCGGGTGGTCAAGGGCAAATCCATGGTCACCGAGGAGATCCGGCTGAACGAGGCGCTGGCGGCGTCCGGCATCGAAGCCGTGGAAACCGATCTGGGGGAGTACATCATCCAGCTGGCCGGTGAGACGCCTTCGCACATCATCGCTCCGGCCATTCATAAATCCAAAGAGGATGTCGGCCGCCTCTTTGCGGAAAAGCTGCGGATAGGCTACACCGACGACCCCCCCACCCTGACCCGGGCCGCAAGAAAGGCCCTGAGGGAAAAGTTTTTATCGGCGGATATGGGTATTTCCGGATGCAACCTGGCCTGCGCCGAAACCGGCCACATCACCACGGTGTCCAACGAGGGCAACATCCGCATGGCTTCGACCCTGCCGCGCATTCACATGGTTTTTATGGGCATGGAGCGGGTTGCCGCACGCCTGCAGGATCTCGACATCCTGCTGCGCTTGCTGTGCCGGGGGGCGGCGGCCCAGAATATGGCCACCTATGTCAGCCACATCAGCGGTCCGCGGGGGGCGGACAACCTGGATGGCCCGGAGCAGCTGCACCTGGTCATTCTTGACAACGGCCGCTCCCGGATGCTGGCCGATCCGGAATTCCGCGAGATGCTGTGCTGCATCCGCTGCGCCGCCTGCCTGAACATTTGCCCGGTGTATGGTAAAATAGGGGGCCACGCCTACGGATTCGCGTACTCGGGCCCGGTGGGAGCGGTGGTTACACCGTTGATGACCGGCATCAACCGTGCCGCCGACCTCTGCCAGGGGGAAACCCTCTGCGGGGCCTGCCGGGATGCCTGTCCGGTGAATATCGACATTCCGCGCATGCTCCTGTTGCTGCGCGCCAAGCTGGCGGACGGCGACTCCCGATGGGGGGTGACCCGCGGCAGTCTTATGGAAAAGGCGGCTTACATGTTCTGGGCGCGTCTCATGCAAAGCCGTGGACTCTACGACCTGGCCATCAACGCCGGCAGTGTTTTTCAACGGGCTCTTCCCAAAAACGGGGGCATGCTGCGATTTCTGCCGCCGCCGCTTAACGGCTGGACCAGAAGCCGCGACATGCAGCCTCTGGCCGACGAAAGCTTCTCGAGGTGGTGGCAAAAAAACCGGGAAGGGGATTCCCATGGCAACCCATAGCACGAGCCCTGATCAGCAGCGGTTCATCGGCCGTCTGCAGCAGGCCCTGGCAGACGGCGCCGGGGATCGCCGTCCCGGGCGACCGGGCAGCATTTATCGTAAACAGGGGCCTGTAAAAACGAGAAGCCGGCCTGAGCAGCTGGCCCTGCTGGACCGGCTGGTGGCGGAAAGCGCCCCCATCAACCAGCGGGTCGCCGTGCACCCGGAGGCTGCCTCCGTTGCCCGGGGTATATCGGAACTGGTCGCCGAAAAGGATCCGGAATGGGGGGATGAGAAACACGTCGTCGCCTGGCGGCATCCCCTGGTCGAAGCCTTGAGCCTGCCGGATGTGCTGCAAGGTGTCGGCGCTTCCATGAGCTATGCGGCATCTGCCGGCACTGATGACCGGGAAACGGTGCGACAGCAGATTTTTAAAGCGTATGTCGGCATCACTTCCGCCGATTTTTGCCTGGCGGATTCCGCCACCCTGGTGATGAAGTCCCGGCCGGGGCAGAACCGGTCCGTTTCCCTGGTGCCTTCCATTCACATTGCGGTCATCCGCCTCGAACAGATCCTGGCCAACCTGAAGGAGCTGTACTACATCCTCGACAACGATCCGGTCCATGTAAAGGAGGGGCTGACCCCCTGCATGACCTTTGTCTCCGGTCCCAGCAAGACGGCGGACATCGAGGCCACCATGGTTCACGGCGCCCACGGGCCGCGGGAAGTGCATCTGTTTGTCATAACCGGATAAACAAACAAGTCCTTCAGCCTGTTTCGGCACGGAAATACAGCCTGTTCAGTAACCCGCATGATGGTTTCAGGCGTAGTCTTCCCGGACCGGGGCAAAGAACTCCAGTACTTCGGTGGCCGCGTCCAGACAGTGTGCCTTGTGCGCCACATCCGATGGGATGCACCAGGCATCGCCCGCTTTGACCACTTTTTTTTCATCGCCGATGGTCAACTCCAGGGAGCCTTTCAACACCGTGCCGATCTGTTCGTGGGGATGGGTGTGTTCGGGTATGTCCGTGCCCGGGGCGAGGTAAAAAAAGACCATGCTCCCTTTTTTGCCGTTAAGGGGCTTGATGTCGATGCCCGGCGCCAGGTTTTTCGAATTCAATTCCGCAATAGTGTGATGGTACATTGTGTGATTCCTCTTCATCAGTTTATGTATGCCCATTGCCATAAGTATGTTCCGATTGAAACTCGAAATAGAGGCGACAATCCCTAAATGTACGCCGTCGCCGTCACTTCGACCCGCGTGCCAAAGGGCAGTTCGGCCGCACGGATGCAGGTTCTGGCGGGCAGATCGCCCTTGAAACAGGATTTGTAGACGGCGTTGAAGCCGGCATAATCCTCCATATCCAGCAGGTAGGCGGTGATGGTGAGGACCTTTTCCAGGGAGGACCCCGCCTCCTCGAGGATAATGCGCAGGTTTTCCATGGCCAGCCGGGTCTCGTGCTCGACACTGCCCAGGGATATTTCATTCGTGGCCGGCTCCATCGCCCCCTGGCCGGAGACATACACAATGCCGTTGTGGATGATGGCCTGGGAGTAGGGTCCTCCGGTGACGCCGGCCTTGTCCGTGTGGAACTTTTTCTTTTTTTCCGACATGTTCTTTTCCTTTCGCTGTGTTGGTCGCGCAGGCTGTCAGTTGCCCATCGAATCCAGACAACTTTATGACAACAGGGACAGCATTCTCAACAAAAAATATCGTTCAAAGGCGTCAAGGCCCAAGGAAATTTCAAAGCATCATGCGCGGGTGACGAAAAAACACCCATACGGCGCAAGTATTTGGTAATGGATCATTTGAAATTGTTTAGAATTTTGATATTAGATGGTGTTATACTCGATTTATCCGGGTTCGGTTATGGTTTCATTTTTGTAGAACATGTCATTCAAGTTGAATGAACGAACACCCGATCAACCAGTAAGAGGAGAAGAACGTGGAATTTACGACCCTCAGCGCAGCGCATATCGAAGACCTGCAGGCAATGGTACCGGAAGATCGTTTTTCAGCCGGAAAGTCGGTTCTGAAGCTGCATGCCCGGGATCAATCCCATCACAAGGGGTGCATGCCCGAAGCCGTCATATGGCCTGTGAACGAGCGGGAAGTGGTCGATATCGTGACATACGCCAACCAGCATCGCCTGCCGGTGGTGGGGTGGGGCTCGGGTTCCAGTTTGGAAGGCAACCCCATACCCGTGAAAAGGGGCCTGGTGCTCGATTTTACCCAGATGAATCGCATTCTGGAGGTGCGTGCGGAAGACTTCCAGGTGGATGTGGAACCAGGGGTCGTTTACCAGGACCTGAACGAGCACCTGAAGGATACGGGTCTCTTTTTTCCGCCGGATCCCGGAGCGCGGGCAACCATCGGCGGGATGATCGCCAACAATGCCAGCGGTACCCGTACCGTACTCTACGGCTCCACCAAGGACTATGTGCTGCAGATGACGGTTGTCCTGGCGTCGGGAGAAATACTCGAAATGGGCAGGCGTGTAGCCAAAACCTCTTCCGGCTATGATTTGCCCCATCTTTTTATCGGGTCGGAGGGGACGCTGGGGGTTGTGCTGAAAGCCACGCTCAGACTGGTGGGGCTGCCTGAGGAATTTTCGGCGGCTGTGGTGACTTTTCCGAGTGTCGAGGCGGCCAGCAGAGCCGTTTCCGACATTGTGAAATACGGTCTCAATCCCGCGGCCCTGGAACTCATGGATTCCAATTGCATCGAGCTGTTCAACAGGGAAAAATCCCTGGGTCTGGAAATTTTGCCGACCCTGTTCATCGAATTCCACGGTCCGTCCATGGCCTATTTATCCGAAATCATGAGCATGGCCGGGGAGCTTTGCAAGGAGTCCGGTTGCCTGGCCTTCAGCCCGGGCCTGGGGCGGGAGGCGCGCAACCGTCTGTTCGAGGCTCGGCACGAACTCGGCGAAATGATCGTACGGGCGCATCCGGACTGCCGCATCCAGGTGCTCGATGCCGCCGTGCCCATATCCGCGTATCCCGAAATCATTGCGCTGGCGCGGCAGGCGCCGGAAGAGGCCGGCATCAAGGGCTATGCCTTCAGCCACGCCGGAGACGGCAACCTGCACCTCTGCCTGGCGGGCCGAAAAACGGAAAAAGAGGACTGGGATCACATCGACAATATCGGCCGGCGCCTGGTCTCCAGGGCCATTTCTCTGGGGGGCACGGCCACCGGCGAACACGGCGTGGGAATCGGCAAACGCAGATACATGCCGGAAGAACACGGCAAGAGCCTGGAATGGATGCGACACATAAAAAACCTGTTCGATCCCAACGGCATTCTCAATCCCGGGAAAATATTTCCGTGATCGACATCCGGGGGGCGCTCCCTTTTCGTTGCCATACCATGGGGGCGCGGGAGGGCGGCACCGGGGGAGGGTTATTTGCTCCGGTCGCCGAGCACACGTTCCCAGCGCTTGATCAGCAGATCGGCATGTAACGGCCCTAAGGCATTGAATTCAAAAAACGCAAAGATATCCAATCGATTGCCCTGGAGCCACCATTGTTTCAGCCGGCTCCCGGCACCCGGGGAAAACATCCAGGCTTCACCGAAGTGTTCCCGCAGATGGGCCTCCATGGCCGCCTCCCCCATCCATCCCAGCAGGTAGTCGAGGCAGTAAAATTCCGGTACCAGATCGAAAAGATGGCTTTCCGGCTGGTGGTAGAAACCCGTGTGCCGCTGCATGGTGGTTGCGTATGGTTCGCCGTCAGCCAGCTCGCCGGTGTGGAACATTCTGTGTTCGGCAATGAGTTTGGCGGCATACCGTCGAAACAGCGCCAGGTCTTTCAGTGTTTTATAATAGTACAAACGGTGCGCCTCTTCCCTGGGTATGTCGAGAAATTGCCGGAGAAAGGGGAGCGAAAGGCCGATGTTCTGAATCAGAAATGCAAACGATTCCGAAAGGCTGTAGGATGTGGCCAGCTCCCGGTCGATAAAAGGCAGCTCAGGAGAGGTCAGGGCGGCCGACAAACCGTGGCCCAGCTCGTGCCAGATGGTTTCCAGGTCGATCCATCCCCCCACCGGATTTATCACCAGGTGCACATCGCCCGGTATCCGCAGTAAAAAGCTCATGGCCTGGTCGCTTTTACGGTCATTTTTTTCGGTGTGGAGGTGAAGCCCTTCGAGGGCATCGAGATCGATGCGCCACTTTCTTAAAAAGGTTCGGGCATGATCCAGGGCATCTCCAGGGAAAAGCCCGTTGAAGGCACGCATTCCGAACAGGTGAATCGCATCGAAGCGGTTGAGGCGTTCCAGCGGCAGATCGAAGCTGTTCTGCACCCAGGCCTGCATGGCGTTGAAGTAGAGCGGTCCGGTTTCATCCAGAAGGCGCTGCAGTTCATGGCAGAAGAAGTCGTAGTCGATTCCTTTCTTGTCACCGCAGTAG
Organism: Deltaproteobacteria bacterium; assembly: GCA_022340465.1. Classification (NCBI taxonomy): domain Bacteria; kingdom Pseudomonadati; phylum Myxococcota; class Myxococcia; species Deltaproteobacteria bacterium. The sequence goes on from JAJDNW010000056.1 coordinate 67,210, forward strand.
GCAAGGTAGGTGTCGAAACCCAGCTCGTTTTTCAATATGTCCAGGAGAATCTCCCAATAGTTGAGGGCGAACGGCTTGAAAAATTTGCACAACGGGCCGGTTTCCTTCTGGAGGTTCTCCCGGTCGGCGTGCGTGCACGCCTTCTGGCACCAATGGATGATGTTGCCGAAGCCGATTCGTTGGCCGTTGACCACGGCAGCCGCCCCCCGCATCCAGGTCTGCATTTCGGTTTCATGGGGCAGCAGGGCATGCTGAAGATAGTGGTCGATGAAGGCGTGGCGCACCTTTTGTCTTGATATTCCTTTAAATTCCCGGTCGATACGGTTCAGTGTTTTCAGCCTGAGGAAGGGGGCGTATTCCTCATACAGCCGGTTGGGGTTGACGGCGGCAGCGTCGCCCTGCCACATGGCCAGGGCATCGGCCGTGCGACGGTAATTCAACGCGCTAAGGTTGTCGAGCAGCGTATTTCTTTCCATCATGGGAGTCATTTTGCATTTCCGGAGGCAATTGACAATGATGAAAAGGAGATTATTTTGTGAGCCAATGTTTTTATTATCAAAAATTTTTATGGAGATGTAAGTACATGTTTGAAACGAAAGAGCAGGTATTGGAAGAAATCATGTCTCAGCCCAAACCGGTCTGCTGCGACTGTGGCAAGGAGATGAAGCTGTGGGAGGTTCCGCCCATTAATTTCAGCGATGGGTTGGGCTGGGGTACGCCCTACCTGTATATCTGTTTTAACGATGAATGTCCCTCGTATAAGCAGGGATGGGAGCACATGAAAACAAATTACAGCCATACGGCTTCCTACAGGCGCATGTGTTATCCCGGAACCGAGCAGTATGAGCTGATGCCGGTGTTCAGCCCCGTGGGCGGACAGGGACAGATCATCGACGACCAGGTGCTGCTGCAGGAGGAGATGCTGAAAGAAGCCATCAAAAAGGGCTTTTCCATTCTGGCGCAGTGCTATGTCGATAAAGATGCCGAGACAGCGTTGAGGCTCGTGCTCGACCCCACCGAACCGGCGCGTGTCCGGTTGAAGGCCGCCGAGATGCTCGGCGATATCGGTGAGCTGGATGCGGTCGATCCCCTGAGGAACCTGAATGTGGGCAACCGGCTGATTTCCGAGCAGCTGGAAGCGTCCATCGCCAAGATTCACGAGCGCTTTTTTACCCGCGAGTGTCCTTTCTGCGCGGAAATCATTAAGAAAAAGGCAAAGATTTGCAAACACTGCGGTAAGGAAGTCGCCGGATTGTAATTTACCCCGGCATCGTAACTGCGGGGGGTTATCCGGCAACGTTGACGTTCATGCTGTCGTAGGACCTGAAGATCAGTTTTTCGCGCTTCAGCCGTTGCATGTCCAGGGGCTGGAATTCCACGCCCTTGAACCGTTGCACAAGGTCCGCTTTCCCAGGGATGGCATCCAGGCCGTTGCCGATTTCTTTCCCGGTGACGGCGTCCCACAGAATCGCCGTTTTCCCATCCGACACCACGGCCAGGGGCACCGGGCGGGGTTCCAGCAGTCGGGCCGCGGCCACGATTTCCCGTTCCCTCGAGTCGAGAGACCCCGGTGCGCACTTGACGACCATCAGGGTACGCCCGTCGAGTTTGATGGTAAGATCCACCTGCGAATCGTAGGCCTGGCCCCCCATGTCCAAATGGATGGGGGTGTTCCGGTGGATTTCCTGCCGGTCATACCCTTTTTCCTCGACGAGATGCCGTTCGACGGCCTGCCGGTTGGCTTCGGCCCCCACATCGGGTACCTTCTGGCCGGTAAGGTAATCTATGATATAATCTTCGTCCATGCTACAACTCCCCGGCGCGTGACTTGATCAGCGACCTCCCCGTCATCTCCTCCGGCTGCGCTATTCCCATGACATCCAGCACGGTAGGAGCGATATCGCACAGGCTTCCCTCCTGCAGGGTTGCTCGGCGATGGTCGTCGTTTACGAGGATGAAGCGCACCTGGCCCAGGGTGTGGGCCGTGTGCGGGCTGCCGTCTTCGGCGATCATTTTTTCCGCGTTGCCGTGATCGGCAGTCACCATGGCGGCCCATCCTCTGGCCTGCAGTTCGGTGACGATTTTTTCGACACAGCCGTCAACGACCGTACAGGCTTTTACGGCGGCTTCCAATATGCCTGTGTGACCGACCATGTCCATGTTGGCAAAATTGAGAACGATGAACTGGTAGCGATTCGAGGCGATGCGTTCGAGAACTTCCCGGGTGACTTCGAGGGCGCTCATTTCGGGCTTGAGATCGTAGGTTGCAACCTCGCGTGGCGAAGGAATCAGGCAGCGGTCCTCCCCGGCGAACGGGCTTTCTTCACCACCGTTGAAGAAATAGGTGACATGGGCATATTTTTCGGTTTCGGCGATGCGCAGTTGTTTCAGGCCGTTCTTGCTGACGATTTCTCCCAGGATGTTGTTCAGGTGAATGGGCTCGAAGGCCACGGGCAGGTCGAAGGTTTCATCGTAGAGGGTCATGCAGACATAGCGCGACAATGCCACGACCGGTGTCCGGTCGAATCCGTCAAACGATCCGTCGGTGAATGCACGGGTGATTTGGCGGGCACGGTCGGCCCTGAAATTAAAAAATATGATGCCGTCCCCATCCCGAACCATGCCGGCAGGATCGCCCTGTGGATCCGTCAGCACAATGGGAGAGACGAATTCATCGGTTTCACCCTTGGCGTAGGCCTCTTTAACGGCCGTCACCGCTTCCGTGGCCGGTTCGCCCTCTCCGCGCGTGTACAACCGGTAGGCTTTTTGGGTGCGCTCCCAGCGCTTGTCGCGGTCCATGGCGTAATAGCGGCCGCAGATGGAAGCGATTCGGCCGTAGTGGTTTTGCAGCAGATGGCGTTGAAGCGTGTCCAGATAATGGACCCCGCTCTGAGGCGGCGTGTCCCGACCATCGAGGATGGCGTGAATGTAAACCCGCTCGACACCCTCGGCTTTGGCCATATCGATCAGGGTCAGCAGGTGGGTTAACTGGCTGTGAACGCCGCCGTCGGAAACCAGACCCATCAGATGCAGTGCGGACTTTTTTAATTTTACCGCCGACATGACCGCCTTGAACGCCTCATTTTCCATGAAGGTCCGGTTCTCAATGGCCCTGTCGATGCGCAGCAGATCCTGGTAGACGATGCGGCCGGCCCCGATGTTGAGGTGTCCGACTTCGGAATTGCCCATGATGCCGTCCGGCAAGCCGACATTTTTTCCCATACAGTTCAGACGGGTAGAAGGATAGGTTGCTGCGATCATGTCCAGGTAAGGGGTGTCGGCCTTGAAAACGGCGTTGCCCTCATGGGCCTCACGGATACCCCATCCATCGAGAATCATCAGCATGCAGGGTTTATGGTTTGCCATGGATCACCTCACAACGTTATATTATCGGTTAAATTACCACTTCTCCGCCGGCCCCGCCGTCATGTTCCAGCAGGGCTTTGGTGGTGATGGGCTTTGCATCGATCCACAGACCTTCCAGATCGTAAAAAGAACGCAAGGGCTCCAGAAATATGTGAATAATGACATCGCCGTAATCCATCAGCACCCAATGTCCTTCCTGTTTCCCTTCGATGTTGATGGCTTTTTTCCCCCTTTTTTTCAGATGGGTCGATATGAATTCGGCGATAGCGGTCACCTGACGGTTGGAGCGGGCGCTGCATATGATGAAGGTGTCGGCAACGGTGGTCAGGGCCTTCACATCCAGGATGACCACCTGGCGGGCTTTTTTGCCCAGCACCGCGTTTACATAGGTGTCGAGCACCGGGTCGTTGATGATTTCAATGCTATTGATCATGAATAGAGTCCTCGTTGTCGAATATAGGCTTCCACCGGTTCCGGGACGAGGAACCGGATGGATTTGTTCTGCCGGATCAATTGACGTATGCGGGTGCTGCTGATATCCAGCAGGGTGACGTCGGTGAAGAATATGGGTTGATAGGCCTTGGTTGCATCCGAGGCCTTTGTTTTTGTAAACACGTAGTTGTCGGAAATCTTCTGGCGGATGAAATCGGCCGCCCGCTTCCATGCGGGGTGCCCCTGGCCGGGTCCTCCCGCGGGCCGGGCCATGACGATGAGCGGAGCTGTTTTCAAAATGTCGAGATACGCTTTCCAGGTGTCGATTTCAAGAAAGGCGTCGACCCCCACAATCAGGAAGATCCGGTCCGTTTTCCCGGCCTGGCCCTTGAAATGCATCAGGGTGTCGACGGTGTAGGAAGGGCCCGGACGGTTGATTTCGAGGTCGGAGATTTCGAAGCCGGGCAGGTCGCCCGCTGCCAGGCGGATCATGGCCAACCGGTCTTCAGCCGCGGCGATATCATGGAGTGGTTTGTGAGGCGGCAGAGCCGCCGGAACGATATATGTCTTGGCCAGTTCGAAAGAGGCCGCGACCTCTTCGATTACACGCAGATGCCCGTTGTGGACGGGGTTGAATGTGCCACCGAACAATCCGAAGTTCATGTCAAGCTGCCTGCTGCAAGGGCTTCGTTTGGCAATATACGTTGGTTGCGGATGTTGTCATTAATAATCAAGCATATCGTTTATGGTTCATGATCAGCGTTTTTCGTTGCGGAGATTCGGTCCAACATGTTGACGATGGTGGTGAGCAGCTGTCTCACGCCGCGGCCCGTCACGGCGGAGAGCAGTATCACATGCCTGTTTTCCAGCGCGTTCTTGAAAAGATCAGCCGTTTTATCCGTTCCGGTTACATCCATCTTGTTGAGTACGACGAGCTGCGGTTTCCGGGTCAGTTCGCTGCTGTAAGACGCCAATTCCCGGTTGATGGCGTCAAAGGCACCCAATGGGTTGTCCGGTTCGACCGCCGTCGCATCGACCAGATGAACGAGAATGCGTGTCCGTTCGACATGGCGCAAAAACGTTATCCCCAATCCGGCGCCCTTGTGGGCCCCTTCTATCAGGCCGGGTATATCGGCAACGACAAAGGGTTCACCATGGGGTGGCCGGACGACGCCGAGGTTGGGAGTCATGGTGGTAAAAGGGTAAGCGCCGATCTTGGGTTTGGCGGCGGATATCCGGCTGATCAGTGTGGATTTGCCTGCATTGGGAAGACCGACGAGGCCGACGTCGGCAATCAGTTTTAAATCGAGTTTTACCGTAAGTGCCTGACCGGGTTCACCCGGCTGCGCAAAACGTGGGGTCCGATGCGTGGATGTTTTGAAATGGCTGTTGCCGAGACCGCCTCTTCCGCCCCTGGCAACGACGATCTTCTCACCGGGAAGGGTGAAATCCTTGATTAAACGGCCGGTTTCAGCATCACTGACAAGGGTTCCGGCGGGGACTTCGACCAACAGGTCGGCACCGGCTTTTCCGGACTTGTTCTTGCCCTGCCCACCGGATCCGTTTTGGGCTTTGAGAGATTGTTTATATCTGAAATCGTAGAGGGTTCTCTTGTTCGATGATGACAGCATAATGACGTCACCACCCCTGCCGCCATCACCGCCATCCGGCCCGCCGCGGGGGATGTGCCGTTCTCGTCTGAAACTGACGCAACCGCTTCCCCCACTTCCGGATTGGAGGGTTATCACCGCTTCATCAATAAATTTCACTCGGCATAAACACTGACTTTTTTCCGGGAACGTCCCAAGCGTTCATAGGAAACCGTCCCGTCGATTTTTGCGAACAGGGTGTAGTCCTTGCCCATGCCCACGTTCTCGCCCGGGTGGATTCTGGTGCCCAGCTGCCGCACCAGAATGTTGCCTGCCTTTACGTTTTGTCCGCTGTAACGCTTAACGCCGCGCCTTTGGCCGTTACTGTCACGGCCGTTTTTCGAGCTTCCGCCCGCTTTTTTATGTGCCATTTTTCATTGCTCCTGAGATTGTGGCCTGTTTTCGAATTATGCCTGGATCGAGCCGATTTTTACGGCCGTGAAGAGTTGGCGATGGCCCTGTTTCCGGCGATAGCGTTTTCTGCGCTTGTATTTGAAAACAAGGATTTTCCGGCCTTTGCCCTGTTCCACGATCGTGCCGTTGACAACGGCATTTTCAAGGACAGGCTGTCCGACTTTGACGTCATCCCCATCCGATACCATCAGAACCTGATCGAAGGCCACGCTGCTGCCCACTTCGCCCGCGATCTTTTCTATTTTCAGGGTGTCGCCTTCTTGAACCCGATACTGTTTACCGCCCGTTGCTACGACAGCGTACATGTGTGTTCCTCCATCAATCATTTTTCATGCCCGGCGTCGATCAACCCGGCATGAAACCGAATATATTGTAGAAAGGTTATCGTTTCTAATGAAAATAGATAATATTGACCGATCGCAGAGGATTGTCAAGCAAAAAAAAGAAAAATGGCGCGCTCCCACGAGGGGCCGCGCCATTTTTCTTTTATGGTTGAGCGTCGCTGTCAGACGCGGGGGGCTTCGAACTTCAGGCGCCGACCTCCTCTTTGACGCCGACGGCCATTTTGTAGAGCAGCGTCAGGATGAGGGCACCGATGCCGTAGACACCCAGCGTGATGATGATTTCCGGGATGGACGGGGCGTATTCGTGGACGTGGTGCAGGGGGTTGGGCACGAAACCGCCGGAAATCATCCCCAGCCCTTTGTCGATCCAGGTGCCCACAAATGTGGTCACGCAGGCAACCGCCAGCACGCCTTCGTTTTTACGCGTGACCGGGTTGACGAGCAGAATGATCGAGACCAGCATCAGGCCATAAGACGTCCACATGAAGGGGACCAGGGAACTGTGCCCGTGGAGGCCGAAAAACAGGTACTGGATATGGACCTTGTGGTCGGGAATGTTGCTGTAAAAGGCGGTGAACACCTCGCACAGGAAAAAGAACACATTGATGCAGATGGCATAGGCGACGATTTTTGCCAGCGCTTGAATCTGCTCGCGTCCCGGGTCGAATTTCGACACCCTCCTGACGAAAAGGCACAGCAGGATGAGCAGCGCCGGTCCGGCCGCAAAGGCCGATGAAAGAAAACGGGGTGCCATGATGGCGGTCAGCCAGAAGTGCCTGCCGGGAAGGCCGGCGTACAGGTAAGCGGTCACCGTATGAATGCTGACGGCCCAGGGGATCGACAGATAGATGAAAGGCTTCACCCATGCCTGATAATGGGTTCCGTTACGTTCGGCCTCGAGCACATTCCAGCCGACAATCAGGTTGATGAACAGGTAACCCTGCAAAACGATGATGTCGAAAAACAGCACCGAATTGGGGCTGGGATATATCAGGGTGTTGAACACCCGCATGGGTTGCCCGAGGTCGACAAGCACGAACAGAATGCACATGACCAGGGCGGCGATGGCCAGGAATTCGCCCAGGATGGTGATCCGGCCGAACGCCTTGTAGTCATGCAGATAATAAGGCAGCACCACCATCACGCCCCCTGCGGCAACACCGACCAGAAAGGTAAAGTTGGCGATGTAGAAGCCCCAGGTAACATCCCTGCTCATACCGGTGATTCCGAGGCCGAAATCGAGCTGCTTCAGGTAGACGAGAAAACCGATGCCGATGACGACCAGCAGCGCTGCCAGCCAACCGTAGTATTTTTTGCTTCCTTTGATCGCTAATTCAAGCATATGCACCTCATACGATATAGTAAACAGACGGCTCCGTTCCGAGGCTCTGCTTACGACGAATGGTGTAATTGGTTCTCAGCAGTTCTCTGACCTCAGAATGGGGGTCGTACAGATCTCCGAAGGCGATGGCGCCGTTGGAGGCCTCGACACACGCCGGCATTTTGCCGACGGCCAGTCTTTCGGCACAGAAGTTACATTTTTCGACAACCCCTTTCGTGCGGGTCGGGAACTCCTTGTTGGTCACTTCGATGAAAGGCCGCGGATCCCTGAAGTTAAAGCTGCGGGAGCCGTAAGGGCATGCCGCCATGCAGAAACGGCAGCCGATGCAGCGGTGAAAATCCATCATGACGATGCCGTCGGATTCTCTCTTGAAAGTCGCCTTGGTCGGACAGGCCCGGCAGCAGGGCGGGTTTTCGCAGTGGTTGCACAACACCAGAAACGGCAGCTGCTCGATTCTTTCATCTGTGAATCGCTGCGCCAGGCCCGGGAAGGCGTTGTGGAAATGTTCCTCCCAGATCCATTTGATTTCGTGATTTTTATTTTCGAACTTGGGGATGTTGTGTATTTTGTCACAGGCTTCGATGATGGGCTCCAAATCTTCCGCGGATTCGAATTCCCGGGTATCGATAACCATGGCCCACTGTTTGGCTATCAGCGCTTTGTCGCCCTTTTTGACTTCAACACCGTGGGCGTCTTCGCCCCCGCCTTCGGATGCAAAAGCGTTCAATACGGGTCGGGTCGTCAGGCCCAGCGCCGAAACACCGGCAAGTTTCAGAAAGCGTCTTCGGCTGTCTTCCATTATTCCGTCTCCTTCGGGTTTTCAATGTGGCAGTCCCAGCAGTAAGGTCTGACCGAGGCATAATCGTGGCAGCGGTCGCAAAATTCCTTTTTGTTCGAATGGCAATCCAGACAGGTGTTGGAGAGGCTCATGTTGAATTCCTGCCCGCTGCTGTTGACAAAGGTTCGTTCGCCGTTCCTTACGACCGAATGCCGCCAGAGATCCAGCAGCTTCATGTGATCGGACTTCATGAAATCCGTCGGCATGACACATTGACCGTGGTTGGCGGCTTTTGCCCTGGCAGTCAACTCGGGTTCGGGGGCCGGCGCGGCCTTGCCCATGTTGAACCAGAAAGGAAACGCGACCACGGCTACAAAAATCACGACTCCGGCAATGATCAAGTTCTTGTTACTCATCTGCATCCTCCATTCCCGGCAGCGGTTCGCCGCGCAGGTCTGTCTCACGCTCCTTTTCGCCCGGTAAAATCAATGCATTGGCTACCATTTCGTGCACACCGGCAACTTCGACCCCGGGCACCCAGTAGGACATCAGGTCCGGCAAAACGGCGCGGTCTATGGCGCAGATCGTGGCCAGGGTATTGACGCCCTTGCTTTCGTGAACCGACTTGACGGCATTGGCCCGCGGCAGGCCGCCCGCCATTCTCAGTTCCATGTCCTCACCGGCGTTGAGACCCGATCCACTGCCGCAACAGAAGGTCTGTTCGCGAATCGTGTTGGCCGGCATTTCGTAGAATTTGTCTACCACGCTCTTAATCACATAGCGCGGTTCATCGAGCAGGCCCATGCCCCGCGCAGGATTACAGGAATCGTGAAAGGTAACGCTCAGGTTGCTGTTGCGGCTCTTGTCGAGGTCGAGCTTGCCGTGCTTGATAAGATCGGCGGTAAACTCCGTAATATGGACCATTTTGGTCGATTTGGCATTTTCGAATTTGGTTCCGGTAATCGGAGAAACCGGTTCTTCGAGAAAGTCGGCGGGGCCGTTCATGGTGTCCATGTACTGGTTGATGACGCGCCACATGTGGCCGCACTCGCCGCCGAGGATCCACTTGACGCCCAGGCGCTTGGCCTCGGCGTACATCTTGGCGTTCAGCCGCTTCATCATTTCATGCGAGGTGAAGAAACCGAAGTTGCCCCCTTCCGATGCGTAGGTGCTCCAGGTGATGTCGAACCCGTACTTTTCCCTGAGGAAGTGAAAAAGCATCATGTAGCCCATGCAGGTATAGGTTCCCGGGTCCGCAAAAACGTCGCCCGAGGGCGTGATGAACAGGATGTCGGCACCCACTTTGTTGAACTGGGGCTTCACATCCACGCCGGTGATCTCTTCGATGTCTTCCTGAAAAAAATCGAGCATGTCCTTGAAGGCGTGGGGCTGGATGCCCAGGTGGTTGCCGGTGCGGTAGCAGTTGGCCACCGGGGTGGCGATCCAGTCGATATTCAGGCCCAGCAGGTTCAGCAGCTCCCGGCCCATGATGGTGATCTCCGCCGTGTCGATGCCGTAGGGGCAGAAAACCGAGCAGCGCCGGCATTCGGAGCACTGGAACAGGTAGGACCACCACTCCTTGAGCACCTCCAGGGTCATGGGCCTGGCGCCCCCCAGCCGTCCGAGTATTTTCCCGGCACGGGTAAAATCGTTGCGGTAGATGGATCGCAGGAGTTCGGCCCTCAACACCGGCATATTCTTGGGGTCGCCGGTGCCGATGAAAAAGTGGCACTTGTCGGCGCAGGCGCCGCACCGCACGCAGATGTCCATGAACACCTTGAAAGAGCGGAATTTTTCCAGCCGTTCCTTAAACCCCTGGTGGATGATCTCCTGCCAGTTTTCCGGCAGTTGCCAGTCCTCGTCGAAACAGCTCCACTTCCGGGCGTTCGGAAAGCCCACATATTCGAGGCTTTTGGGATTGGCCGCGTAGCAAGCGATGCCCTTGCGGATTTCCGCCGGCGTGTCCATCCAATCCGTCCGGGGCGGACGGTTGTCCATGTTATAGAGTTCCTCTGGTTTGGGAAGGTCTGACATATATTACTCCTTTTCCTCGGTTTCTTCGGGAGGTGTTGCAACAGGCTGTTTCACCACCGGCAGCCCGGCTTCGATCATTTTTTCACGGAACTCGTCCTCATATTCCTCGTAGGTGTGTACGTGAACCGGGTAGTTCCAGGGATTGACGTGGCGGTTTGCGCGGGTGTCGGCGGTCATGTTCCGGGTCGGGCTGAGGAAGATGCCTCCGAGATGCATGAGCTTGCTGAAGGGGAAGTAGGCCAGCAGAATGCTGACGAAAAAGACATGCACGTAAAATAGTGAGGCCAGGCCCTCGGGGATGGTCGGATGAAAGGTGACGAGTCCCATGGTGAGCTCCTTGGCCGCGACAACATCGATTTTGGCGACGTAGCGCATGAGGATGCCGGTGAAGGCAATACCGAAGATCAGAAAGAGCGGAAAAAAATCGGCTGCGAGAGAAATGTATTTGACATTGGGGATAAAAATCCTGCGCAGGAACAGGTAGACGACCGCAGCCAGCAGCACGAATCCGGAAAGGTAAAGGCCGGGGAGCCCGAACTGGTTGACATCGTAAAGGATTTCAACCCTGAAAAAGGAGTCGACGTTTTCGAGCAGCCGCACGAAAAAGGGTACCGGTTCCGTGAAGAAACGCAGGTGCCGCAGCAATACCGTCAGAAAGGCGTAGTGGAAGGCCAGGGCGCCCACCCAGAGGAAAATTTCCAGCTGGTAGAAAATTTTCGGGCCGGCCTTCATTTTCAAACGCGTGTTGCGGAACAAGGAGCGAAACAGGACGATCTCCAGGATCATGCGGACGACGACCGCGCCTTTTGAAAAAGGGTTGTCGATGGCGTTCGGTTTGATCCACGGCAGTGATTTCTGCTGCCCGCAGGTGGTGGTAATCTTGAACGGCACCGCAGAGCGTGCCCAGTCCATGATGCGGACGATGAATCCAATTATAAAGGTGAGCAGGGCGGCATAGGGCAGGATGATGCCGAAGAGAGCCTTGAAAGCCGTCCCTGTTCCGGCTAAAATATAGGAAGCCAGAAACAGTACAATAACCGCTAACAGGGAATACATGTACTTAACATTCATATACCATTACCTCGCGTCTGAATTTTAAATAAATTTAGGGTCCGGCTCATCCGCCGCAACCTCTTTTATAAGTCCAGCTCTCGCAAATGCCTTGTAAATCTTATCCCTCTCCACACTGGTTTTCATACGGTATATTTTTTCGCGGCAGTGCATGTACACGTCGAAACCGATCAGCGCCAGCGTGTCTATTCTGGACTCCAGGTCCAAAAGCGTCTCTATTGAAATTTTTTTGCGGTTTTTCTGGAAGTGCTTCCTGACAATCGGTTTCAGGAAAAAAACGAATGCGACAGCCTGCGAAGGCGTGAAATTTTGTACGGCCCTGATTCTGACAAGGGGGTCGATGATCGCTTCGGGGGATTCTTCTACCGATTTGATGAGAAGATCGTAGAGTTTTGCCAACGACTGCTTGGTGGTGGAGCCCACCGGGTTGAGGAAGGCGTCTTTCTGATTTTGATAGAAGATAGCCGTATCGGGCGCATAGGTTTGGATGACCTGTTCAAACCATTCGTTGACGATCGCTTCTTTTTTTTTCTCTAACAGGGCAGCCAACTCCATCCCAGCCGATCACTCCTTGTTTTTTAAGCGCCCCGCAGCTTGTCCCCTGCGCGCGGTTTATCAAAAGTTGAGGTATATCAATTTGGAAAATCCTGTCAAGATAAAACAAATGTTTTGGGCAGGAACCGCTTGACGGTAACATACCGCAATTTTAAATCTAAGTTAAGGGTTTCGGCTTTTAAAATTTGAAACGCTCAACGCATATTTTATATTCATTGCCATGCGTCTGTTCCGGTATCATGCCTTATTGTGTCCATTGCGTTTGGTTTTCTTCAGGGTCGGCGCACCAGATGATCGGCCGCCGGCCCCATATGCAACCGCCGCGGTGTCAGACGATAGTGCCGGTGAGCAGGGTGAGCGACAGACCGCCGTGGGGAATGCTACGGGGCCTGAGATGAGAAGGAAACAGGGCTGCCAGGCGTTTGTCCGGCAAGATGATGGCCAGGCGCCAGCGTTTAAAATCCTTTTTCAGTTTTCCGGCAATGTCGCCGTAAAGGTCGTCTGTTTCACGGGAAGGCCCCAGGCGTAAGCCGTAAGGGGGATTCAAGGCCACCGTGCCGGGCTGCGGGCTGATGGCTTTGGGCATGAGGCCGAAGAAATCCGCACGGTCCACGCTGACGATTTCCGCCAAATCGTGTTGCCGGACGACGGCTGCCAGCGCCTTGCACATGTCAGGATCGATGTCGGCTGCGAACACCTTCGCCTGTTCTGGAGCACGCTCCGGCGGGCGGATCCTTTGGGAACGCTCCTTTTTCAAATATTGCCACTGCCCGCTCTTAAAGGCCGGCCAATGCATGAAGGCAAAGGACCGGTACCACCCCGGGGGCGTCCGGTTCGACATCAGGGCGGCTTCCAGGGAAAACGTTCCCGAACCGCACATGGGATCCAGCAGCGTCCCCCTGCCCCTGTAACCGGCCCAGGTAAGGACGGCTGCGGCCAGTGTTTCGCGTAGGGGGGCCTTGCCCACGTCGGTTTTCAGGCCTCTTTTGTACAGAGGCAGCCCACTGCTGTCCAACGAGACGAGAAAGTTGTCGTCCAGGACCCGCGCGTGGACGGTCTGCATGTTTTTTGTACTGTTGCCTCCGGATCGGCTTCCAAAAATATCCGCCAGGCGCGTCACGACGGCTTGCTCGAGGTGGCGGGCAATCGCTTCGGTATGATAAAGCCGGGAATGAGCGGTTTTTACGCTGATTTTCAGGCTGACATCCGGAGGGAGGTACAGTTCCCAGGGAAGACGGCCGAGCTGTTTTTCCAATTGTCTGAAATTGGTGGCCTTGAACGCTGCCAGTCGCATGAGAATACGCGTGGGGGTACGCAGGTCGAGGCTGGCGCCGTAGAGATCGGTGAGACGGCCCTCGAATTCCACCCCGCCGGGAACGGCCGCAGCCTGAGCGACCGTTCCCGGTATGGTGGCAAGCTCCCGGAGACACAACCGCTCCAGGCCGGGAGCCGTCACGGCAAAAAAGGTGTGGGGCCGGCCGATAACGTGTCGCTTGATCCTTTTTGTCAGGGCTTCATTAGAAACAGTCGGTCGCATCTTCGTACTGAATTTTTTTCCCGGCAAACCGAGATGGCCGTTTTTATTATTGTGGTAGCGGCGAAGCCGCGTTACATAAAAGCGCGTTTATTGACCTCAATGTTGGTTATGGCTTGATTAACCATAGAAGGGATACTACAAACTCGACAAATCGTTTACAAGGGAGAATAAAGCGCTTTTATTTTTATCATGGTAGATGTCTTCTTCAAACACTCGTCCTATGTGGCGGCCGACCTCGGCGACACCATTTCCGACGTCATGGACGGCGCCGGCGGAGACCGCATTCAACCCGGGAGCCGTGTGCTGATCAAACCCAACCTCCTTTTGCCGGCGGGTCCGGAGAAGGGGATCACCACCCATCCCCTGATCGTCAGGTCCGTGGTCGAATATGTCCTCGCCAAAGGCGCCCGGCCGCTGGTGTCGGACAGCCCCGGGATGGGTTCTTTTGAAAAAATTCTGCGCAAAGGGGGGTACCTGGATGCGATGAAGGGGTTGGACGTCGAGTGCCGTCCTTTTAGGGACGCCGTCCGGGTCGATATCGGCAAGCCCTTCGGCACCATCGAACTGGCTAGGGATGCCCTGCAGTCCGATTTCGTCATCAATCTGGCAAAGCTGAAAACCCATGCCCAGATGCTCCTGACCCTGGGGGTGAAGAACCTGTTCGGTTGTGTCATCGGCTTGAAGAAACCCAAATGGCACCTCAAGGCGGGAAGCGATCGGGCCATGTTCGCCAGGCTCCTGGTGCAGATTGCCAGGGCCGTCAACCCGGACATCACCATCATCGACGGCATCACGGCCATGGAGGGCCAGGGCCCCGGCAGAAGCGGGGCGCCCAGGGAACTGGGCCTGATTGCCGGCAGCCGGGATGCTTATGCGCTGGACATGACCATCTGCAAGGTTTTGGGGCTGGACCCGGACACGCTCAGGACCCATTCGGTGGCAAAGGAGTTGGGGCTGCTTCCGGAGAACATCAACCTGAAAGGCCGTTTTCATGTCGTGGACGATTTTGATTTCCCGGATGTCGGTACGCTGCTTATGGGGCCGAAGATGTTGCAGGGCGTCATGCGCAGAAATATCATCCAGAAGCCGGTGGTGGACAACAAGGTCTGCAAACTGTGCGGCGAGTGCTGGCGCTACTGCCCTGTCAAGGCCATCACCCACCACATCAAGGGCATCCGTTTCAATTACGACACGTGCATCCGGTGCTACTGCTGCCTGGAAATCTGCCCGCACGGGGCCATACGGATGAAGGAGCCGCTGCTCGGGAAACTGGTTCGGCCATACCTGGGTTCTGAATAGCCAGGTTTTGAAAAACAAAGACCTTTCACCACGAAACCACAAAAAGTCGAAATCACGAAATATCTTAACACATTTCGCGGGTTTTTAATTTCGTGCTTTCGTGATTGGGTATTTCCAGTCAGCTTAGAGCCTAATGTGCTGTTCGAAATAGGCGCTGCCGGTGGCGGCATACCTGTGTTTGGCAACTTCCACCAAGTCACCGCAGGCCAGCAACACCTCGGCGTGGCTGATAATTTCATAGGCCGCCATCCGTTTGCCCGGCCCCTTCAGCAGCACCTCTTTGAAATGGCGCCGTGCGATCTCATCGACATCCCTTGCTTCTCCTGACACGATTTCCAGAATGGATGCACAGCGCTGGATGTGGTGCTCGAACAGTTGCTCCAGTCTTTCGGCCAGGTGGATCTCGTTCCAATGAGACTGGTAATAAACGCGATGAGCCGGAAACACCCGGATGTCCGGGGAGTGCCTGGCGATGTCGCGGAGCCGGCCGAGCGAACCCAGGTAGCGGTTCAGACCGAACAGGGCATCCGCCCGGGGGTAGAGCGGCGCCAGAACGGCTTCGGCTTCCGCATATTGCTCCAGCCGGGTGGGCCAGGGTGTGATATCCGGCAGGACCACATCGCCGGCGATGATGGCCTCGTCTCCCAGCATCACGGCCAGAGAGTCGGGACTGTGACCCGGCAGGTGCATGGTGCCGATGCCGTCTCCGAAATTTTCGTCTTCATCCCCGACCCTTTCCACGGACAATGCCTGCAGGACCCGGTGGTAGCCGAGGCAGTTGGCTTCGAAGAACTCGACGGGCATGATGCAGTGCCAGCATTTAGCGGGAAAATGCTGCTTGTACCCTTCAGGGGCCAGGGCGGGGTACTGCCGGATCAAAAGATCATAGACAGTGTGGGCCTTCACTTTGATATCGGTCAGTTCCACCAGTTCGGAAAGGCCGCCGTCGTGGTCCTCATGGCCGTGGCTGATAAGGACGAAGGCGAGATCACCCGGGCTGATGCCGGCGACCTGCAGCATTTTCAATAGATGTTTTCCCTGGCCGAAGCGTCCCGCATCGACCAGAAAAGGGCGATCGGCCATGACGGCATAATTCCAGGTGGGCCCCAGATCCCAATGGCCGCCGTAAAAATTCTTCGTGGGAAGGCTGAAGATTTCCAGCCCGGAAGGCAGGCGAAACCGGACCACCATGCCGTTGCCGTTTTCATCTCCTTTTTGAATGATTTTCATTACAAACTGACCTAACCTTGCAACTTTTTTCTTCGCGTCATGCCTGCGAAGGCAGGTATTCAGAACGATTAGCCGAATGCCTGTCCTCCATCCCTGGCGTCCCGGCATGATACCTGTACGGATGAAAAATGCAAGCCCAAGATCGCGGCCGTCTGCCCGGTTGCAGCCACCGGCGAAGAAGCGAGAAGCGATCGTCGTTTGCAGTTCGTTTGAAAATTGTCTATATGATCCCAGGTAAAAAAAGCCGTACGACAGGAGGAAGACCATGCCTGAGCCCAGCAATGTAATGGAGATATTCAAATACCTGGAAAAGTCCAACTGCCGGGAATGCGGGGAAAAAACATGTCTGGCATTTGCCGGCGCCGTATTTCAAGGCAGAAAAACAATCGATCAGTGCCCACGGCTGCCCGCCGAAGTGACGGCACTGTTTGCCAGGGATGATGACGACACAGAACAGGGAGCAGATGAAAGGCAGGTGGCGTTTTTGAAGAAAATGGCCACCGAAATCGGCCGTCTCGACCTGTCAGAAGCCGCCGCAAGGGCCGGCGGACGCTTTGACGGCGACAAACTGACGCTCAAGGTTCTCGGCAAGGACTTCAGTGTCAACGCCGAGATGAAATTCATCACCCAACTGCACGTGAACCCGTGGATTTTGGGACCCTTTCTCGATTACGTGATCTACGGCGACGGCGTCATCCCCAACGGTTCCTGGGTGTCCTACCGGGAGCTCGCCGAGGGCAAGGAGCGCTATCCCCTGTTTCAGAAGCGGTGCGAAGCGGCGCTGAAGCGGATTGCGGACACCTATACCGACCTCTTTGACGACCTGGTGCACATATTCGACGGGAAACGGGTGGCCGAAGCCTTCGAATCGGATATTTCCGTCGTGCTTCATCCCCTGCCCAAGGTGCCTATCATGATATGCTATTGGCGGCCCGAGGAGGGCATGGCATCGGATATGAACCTTTTTTTCGACCGGAGTGCGGACCGCAATTTAAAAAACGGAACGGCGTTCACCCTGGGAGCCGGACTGGCCCAGATGTTCGAGAAACTGGCGGTACGGCACGGGGTGTTTGAAAATGTGTAAAAAAAACGATTCATCCGGAAGCGCCCGATTTTATGCGGTCAAAGACAGAACACCACGGGTTTACCCGTGGATGAATGAGCCCATCCAAGCATTCACGCGAAAGCTTGCCTTTCGGTGTGAATGATTGGTCGGCCAACGGCCGTAACGGTTAGGACCCCGGGTTTACCCGGGGGAATCTATATTTGTTGGTCGACCGGTTTTCTGTCCGCCGCCAGTACACACAAGAGCTCGGCGGCGATGGTGGCGCCGGCCAGAGCCGTGATATCGCTCACGTCGTAGGCCGGGCTTACTTCCACCACATCCATGCCCGCATAATTGAGCCCCGTCAGGTCGCGTATGATTTCAAGCGCCATTAACGAGGTCAGCCCGCCGGGAACCGGCGTTCCCGTGCCCGGAGCGTAGGCCGGGTCGAGGCAGTCGATGTCGAAGGTCAGGTAAACGGGCCTGTTGCCGACGGTCTTCCTGACGGCGTCGGCCGTTGCTTTCGCACCGGTGTTCATCACCTCCGGTGCATGGATGATCTTGACGCCGTGAGTGCTTGGATTGGTGGTGCGAATGCCGATCTGAACAGAGGTTTCCGGGTCGATGAGTCCTTCCCGCAGGGCATGAAAAAACATGGTGCCGTGATCGAGGCGTTTTTCCTCCTCCGCCCAGGTGTCGGAATGGGCATCGAAATGCACCAGGGAGAGCTGCCCGAATTTTTCCGCATGCGCCTTTAAAAGGGGGTACGTGACATAGTGATCCCCGCCCAGGGTCAGCATGAAAACCCCGGCCTTGACAATCCGGCGGGCATGCCCGCAAATGCTGTCCGTAATGGTTTCCGGTTTCCCCGGGTCGAAAAGGCAATCGCCGTAATCTATGACCGCCAGCCGTTCGAAGGGGTCGAACGGCCAGGGCCAGGGCGGCGACCAGGCCAGGTGAGCGGAAGCCTTGCGGATGGCTGCCGGCCCGAAGCGGGTGCCGGGGCGGTTGGTAACCATCAGGTCCAAAGGGACGCCGCTGACGGCAACATCGGCACGGCTCAGGTCTTTTGTGTACTTGCGGCGCATGAAACTGAGCACACCGGAATAGGTGGGCTCTTCCTTGATCCCGTAAAGGCTTCCCGGGGTGATGGCATGGTCGATGGATTCGAACGGCATCGGGTTCTCCTCTTTCGTGATTTGGTTAGGGAGATTTGTTTTTTGCGTTTTCTCCTTGGCGGTATGTTCAATTTTCTGAGGGACTATAACAGATATGCATTCCGCGAGACAAGCCGTGAAATTGTCTTGACTTGTGACCTTCCCCTCATGTTAGTTTCGGGTCGTTTCACTTTTTTCAATGTGTGTTTCCAATTTAAATTTGAATTCCCCGCTGCTTGCAGCGCGGGATAGGAATTTTGGCCCGCCCAACTCACGGCGGATAAATTTTCCGCATAGAAGGGACGACTTGTCGCGGCGTCTTGTCCGGCTTAGCTCGCAGAGCGAAGACGGAAGTCGCGTTTCATAACATCGTGGAACACGATTTTATTACGGGTCTAACAATCATATCCTATCCTTGCTCAGTCAAATTCTTATGGAGGAAAGGATGCTCAGCATAATGAAAATAGTCGCCATCATCGCCAGTATCGGCGTTGCCATTCAGACGCTCATGTCGCTCTATGGCGGATCCAGCATCTGCCCCACCCAGGGGTGCCGCATCGTCGAAACCCTGACGGTGGTCCGGCCCTTTTGGTTCAACCTTTTGGGATTGGTTTTTTTCCAGGCTGTTTTCTGGTCGTTGAAAAAACTGAAGGACTGGACTTTTTGGGGAATCGATCCCGTGGGCATGCTCCTGTTGGGAGGGCTCACTTTCGACGGTGTGCTGCTGGCGTACCAGGTCTTTGTCGCCCAGACCTTCTGCCTGTACTGCCTGACCGTGTTTGCCTTCGTGCTGATATTGAACCTCATGTATGGCCGCAGGCAATCGGCCCTGTCCCTCACGGGCCTGGCGGTGATTCTGTTTTCATTTTCCCTGTTGAGCTTCAGCATCGATGGCCATCAAAAACAGACCTATTCACTGCGGGCCGCAGCCTACGCGGTGCGCTCCTGTTCGGCCCCCACCAGGGAGGTCTATCTGATTTTTTCGTCGACCTGCCCGCACTGCCAGAAGGTCATTCAAAGCCTCGACGAGTGCAACAGCTGTGACCTCTATCTCAATCCCATCGACCCCATCGATCATTTAGACCTGGCAGATGTCCAGCGGATCGATAGTTTTGCACCGCAGGTCAACCGCGCCATGCTCGATCTTCTGGAGATCGACGCCATTCCCGTGCTCGTGGCCAAGGGAAACGACAGCTACGACATCATCCGGGGCGAGGACAACATCCTAAAATACCTACAAAAAGCCTGTTTTACCGATGAAAATTTCATTTACCTGGACCGCTCCATTACGCCCGGGCAGGAAGGGATTACGGCATTCAGCCAGGATTCTGGGGAATGCGCCGTGAGCATCGACTGCCCGGAAGAGGGAAAATAGAAGGCGCGAACCCGCTTCTGGTCTTTGCGATCACGGCCACTATTGCATGAAAAATTGATTAACTAGCATCTTGGCGGCCAAAAAACCTTGACTATTTGTATTATTTCGGTAGGTTACAAGTGTATATGGTTCTGAGGCAATTTTAACCCTGTTCATAATCAAAAAAATTCACTAAAAGAATAAAGAAGATTGAAACATTTCAACAAAAAGGAGGGGACGTATGGCAGGCGTTAACAAGGCGATACTCATCGGCAATTTGGGCAGGGATCCCGAGGTGCGCTATACCCAGGACGGCACGGCGGTGGCCAGCTTCAGTATCGCCACGTCCGAGGAGTGGAAGGACCGCAATACCGGGGAGAAGCGGGAAAAAACGGAGTGGCACCGCATCGTCGCCTTTCGACGGCTGGGTGAAATCTGCGGGGAATACCTTTCCAAGGGACGCCAGGTGTACATCGAAGGGCGCATTCAGACCCGTGACTGGGAAGACAAGGACGGCGTTAAACGCTACACCACCGAGATCGTGGCCGACAAGATGCAGATGCTCGGCCCCAAGGGTGATTTCGGCGGCGGAGCAAAAAGCGGCGGCCAAGGCCCCCGCACCCAGGATTCGGCTCCCGGGCCCTCCTACGGCGACATGGGCGATGACGACATCCCGTTTTGATACGGGCTATGCCGGTCGGAAAACGAATGCGGGGTGTTTTCCGGATTTCAATCGGAATGACGATCAATCGGGTTGCGGCGGAAACTGAGAGAGTATTTTTTCAACCTTTTCTTTGATCCTTGCGGCGGCTTTCTCGGGCTTTGGGTGTTGATCGACACGGGAGGTTCCTATTCCGCGCCAGAGCAAATTTTCTTTGGATGGGTCATACAGATCTATCACCAGCATGCCTTCATCGTATTCTCTGGCATTTCCACCGGTATTCATTCCCAGCGCCCCATAGCCGCCGAGGCTTCCCATTCCGAACCCCACCGTGACATTGCTGGATTCGACTTTGCTGTGAATCTCGTATGTGTAAGCCACGTAAAAATCGGCTTTCCCCTGGGTAATCCTTTGATACCCCTCTTGTGATAGCGAGGCGTCTATCGCCGACCGTATCCGGCTGTCGAGAAGGGAACTGTCGACTCTAATGTCGCCGGTTTCAGGTTGGATTTTCGTCAGCCAGTCATAGGTTTTCAGCGCAGAAAAATCCGACGGCACCGTATAGTCCTGGCTTACCTGGATACCGCTGCATCCCCACAGAAGGCCCACCAGGGCAAAAAGAAGTAATCCGGATAAAAGATTGTGTGTTCGCATGGTTAGACCATATTTAGATGGTTATTGTTACAGGCCCGAAGTTATCTGCCCGGCGATCTCACGGCTGAGCTTGGCCAGCATGCCGCTGAGGGCTGTCACCAGAGCGGGGTAGTCTGCGCCCTCTACTTTGGTGGTGGCGCTGAAGCGTCGGGGGCGGGGCGCTTCCGGGGCATCCCCCTGGTAAAGCACCCAGCGGCAGACCAGGGTGGCCTCGCCGCCGGGCCACCCGTCGAAACGCAGGACATTTACCGCAATCCCATAGTCGGAGCCGGTATCCCTGAGGCGGTTGGTGATCGATATCCGGTCGGTTCCCAGAAGCAGGGATAGATTTTCGGCAAGGGTGGCGGTAACACCCGCTTTCAGTGGTTCGGCCCAGCGGTTGAATTCGTCGATGCCGACCATGCTATCTTTTTTGCGGGTCACGATCTGGGGGCGGTTCAGGTGTTCGGGCAGTTCGACCGGCGCCAGTGTGATGGAAAGCGATTCACTGCTGGCCGCGCTCGCCGCTTCACCCGGTTCGGCCAGGGGGTCAAGGAGATAAAAGCGCGTCGGGGCGGTGGTACCGCAGGCTGCCAGGAGCAGAAACACCAGCCCGCACAACAGGGTGATATGCCGGGATAAACGACCTCCTGCCTTCATGTCACTTTCCTCCATTTCCACGTTTGCCCCGCAGCAGGGCTTCGGGGTGGCGTTCCAGGTATTCCGCCACCGCCCGGATGGAGCGGGCCGCGAGGGTAATCTCTTCCAGGGCCGTGTTCAGGCTGTAGATCACGTCGGAATCCTGCCCGGCCAGGCTGTCGATGGTTTCCAGGGTGGTGTCGGCCTTTACCAGCGCATGGGTGGCGGCATTCACCGCCTGCTTGATGCCGGCCACCAGTTCGGCTCCCGGGCCCTCGGTGAGGGACAGGGTCTCTTCTGCCTGATTGAAGGCACCGGTGGCGGCATCGGTGGTGTTGAGGAGGCCCCGGGCCACGGGTTCAACCTGGCGCTTGACGCTGCGGATCAGGCGGTCGGTGTTGTTGATCATTGTTTTCAGATCGGCCGCCAGTGATGTGAGCTGGGTGTCGAGATTGACCATGGCCTGGTCGAAGGTGCCGGTAGCGCTTTCCACAGACTTGAGGATGGTTCCCAACTGGGGGGAGTTCACCAGCCGCTCGATGCCTGCGGTCATTTCCTCCAGGTTGTCGGCGATCTGCTGAAGGGGCAGGTTTTCGAATGTACGGGCCAGTTCTTCCATGTTGGAGGGAATCGTCGGAATTTCGGTCGATTCGATTTCTGCTTCCGCAGCTTCCGTGGTGGGCAGCGGGGCCTCGCTTCCCGGAAAAAACTCGAGTTTGACGTACAACAGCCCGGTGATGTAGCTCTGTGGAGCGAGCTGGGCTCTCAGGCCCCGGTTGACCAGATCCAGCATGACATCATTCTGATTAATTTTTTTGTGGTCTGCGAGAAATTCCCGGTTGATGATTGTCGTTGCCCGGCTGACCAGCTGAAAGTTGACGGCGATGCTGAAATCCATGTTCTCGCTATTGTACTCGATGGCAATGCCGGTCACTTCACCGACTTTGACGCCTCTGAAAAGGACGGGCGCTCCCACATTCAGCCCTTTTACGCTGCCGTAAAAATGGGCCGTATAGTTGTATTTTTTAGTAAAGTAGCGGCCGCCGCCGAAAATGACGATGCCGGCCACGGCCAGCAGAACGGCCCCGATGACAAAGCTGCCGATGACGGTGGTGTTCGCTTTTTTGCTCATAAAATTTCCTATTTCACCGGAGGCTTTACCCGGTATTCTCTCCACGGGTCAGGAAATTTCTCACCGTGGGGTTGTCGCACTCGGCCAGCAGCGTGTTGGGATCGCCCTGGGCGATCATGGTTCTGGCTTCCGGGTCCAGGAAGACCGAGTTGTTACCGATGGCAAAGATGCTGGCCAGTTCATGGGTGACGACGACCACCGTCGCCCCCAGGCTGTCGCGCAGCTCGATAATCAGGTCGTCCAGCCGTCTGGCGCTGACCGGATCGAGACCGGCTGAGGGTTCGTCGAAAAAGAGGATCTCCGGGTCCAGGGCCATGGCCCTGGCCAGGCCGGCCCTTTTTTGCATGCCGCCGCTGATTTCGGACGGGTAAAAGTCTTCGAACCCGGCCAACCCTACCAGGGAGAGCTTCAACGCCACCAGTTCCCTGATGTGGGCATCGCCGAAACCGGAAAATTCCTTGAGCGGCAGGGCGACGTTTTCGGCCAGGGTGAGGGAACTCCACAAGGCGCCGCTCTGGTACAGAATACCGAAGGTGCGCATGATCCCCTCCTGCTCAGAGGCCGAGGTTTCCCAGAAACTGGTGTCGCCGTAGAACACCCGGCCACTGGCCGGCGCTTTCAGGCCCACCAGGTGGCGCAAGAGGGTGCTCTTGCCGCATCCGCTGCCGCCCATGATGATGAAAATGTCACCGGTGCCGATTTCGAAAGTGAGATCACGCTGGATCACGAAATCGCCGTAGGCCATGGTCAGGTTGTCGACCCTGATTTTGGGCGTATTACATACTTTTTCCGGACGATGCGTACGTTTGTCATTCATATGCCGATGATGGTGAAAACGACCGTCATGAGAGCGTCGGAGACGATGATAAAAATGATGCCCGTCACCACGGCGGAGGTGGCGGCATCCCCCACGGCCGAGGAGCTCCGGCCGCACTGCATGCCCCGGAGGCACCCGGCGATGGCCACGAGAACGCCGAAAACGGCGCTCTTGAACACGCCGACGCCGAAATGGACCAGGTTGAGCGCCTCCCTGGTCTGGTGGTAATATTCGACGGCAGATATGTCGAGCATGCCGACGCTGACCAGGGCGCCGCCGGCAATGCCCATGAGGTCGGCGTAGATGCACAGAAAGGGCATCATGCACACCAGCGCCAGCATGCGGGGCAGCACCAGGAATTCAACCGGGTCGATACCCATGGTCTTGAAGGCGTCGATCTCTTCGTTGACCTGCATGGTGCCCAACTGGGCGGCAAAGGCGGCGCCGGTGCGCCCGGCCATGATGATGCCGGTCATCATGGCCCCCATTTCCCGGGCCATGGCCAGCCCCACCAGGTTGGCTACGTAGATCTGGGCGCCGAACATCTGCAGCTGAACAGCCCCTACGAATGCCAGAATCAACCCCACGAGAAGGCTGATCAGGCTGACGATGGGCAATGCCTGGGCGCCGCACTGCTGCATGTAGAGCACCAGGTCGGACATCCGGAAGCGGGCGGAGCCCCGTACCATTTTCAGGCAGGAGACGGCAGCCTGGCCGATGAAGTCCACCATTTCGGCCGAGGTGTAAAACCAGTCGATTGCCCATTGCCCCACTTTATCCGTAAGGGGGGCTTTTTCCGGAGCGTCTCGGGTTTCCTTTTGGGGAGGGACGGCCAGGGAGAGCGCCAGAATGCGCGTCACCCCCTGCGGCAACCCCCCGCGGGTCATTTCGATATCGTGCTTGACGCAAAACGAGTGGATATTGATAAGGAACGTGAGCAACCCACTGTTCCAGGCGCCCATTTTGCGGGTATCGAATTCGATCCTGCTAAGACCCTTTTCCCGATGAAGGGCTTTGAGGGCCTCCAGTGCGGATTGCCGATCTTCAGGCACGTTCCAATTGCCGTTGAGCTGCATCAGGAGGGTGCCCGGTTCGACTACGAAATATTTCAGCCCATGGGTTCCGGCTGCCATGGTGCGATCACCCCTGAAAACAAATGAATATTGATGAAAAAAATGATTGTTAATGATCACTGAAATTTGAAACGCTCAGCTTACGTATATATTAAATGCTATAAATACGTCAAGGAGCGTGCCGTACGCAGGCGTCGCCCTGCCGGGGCATCGCCACCGATTTCCCTGTTGCCAGAGCGGTTCCGGGTGCTTACTTTCGTTGTTCGGGAAACGGTAATGATCGCATATTCAATTCCGGCCCGCCCGTCTCCAGCGGGATCGGCAGCGTCGGAATGTGTTTACGGCCCTTGCGCCATGGCTGTTTTTATTGGACGGGCGGAAAGCTGAATCGCTGAATGAAAAAAAGCTCGAAAAAAAACAATCTGCACTCCACCGGAAAGGCCCGCAAAGTCAAAGAGCTGGATACCATCGACATCCGGGGCGCGCGGGAGCACAACCTGAAGGACATCCACGTGCGCCTGCCGAAAAAGAAGCTGATCGTTTTCACCGGCGTGTCCGGGTCGGGAAAATCGAGCCTGGCCTTCGACACTATTTTTGCCGAGGGGCAGCGTCGTTATGTCGAATCGCTTTCCGCCTATGCACGGCAGTTTATCGGGCAGATGGAAAAACCCCGCTATGACACGATCCGCGGACTTTCCCCGACGATCGCCATCGAGCAGAAGGCCGCCAGTAAAAACCCGCGGTCGACCGTGGGGACCATAACCGAGATATACGACTACCTGAGGGTTCTGTTTGCCCGGGTCGGCGAGCAGTACTGTTACCAGTGCGGCAGGAAAGTCGGCCGGGGGGACGCCGAGGGCATGGTCTCCCAGATCTTCGACCTGCCCGCCTCCAGCCGGATTCTGATTATGGCGCCCATCGTCGAAAACCGCAAGGGGGAACACCGGGAGCTTTTACGGAAACTGGAAAGCGACGGGTTCGCCCGGGTCAGGATCGACGGTGTGGTCAGGGAGATCGAAGCGGTTCAGGGACTGGCCAAAAACAAGAAACACACCATCGAAGCGGTTGTGGACCGTCTGGTGGTCGAGAGGGACGGTTCTTTCCGGAAACGCCTGACCGATTCCGTGGAAACGGCGTTGAAAACCGGTCAGGGTCAGTTGATCGTGCACGTGCTGGGCAAGGGTGACATCCGCATGAGCGAGGCACGGTCCTGCTGCGGCATCGCCTATCCGGTGCTCGATCCGCCCCTTTTTTCCTTCAATTCGCCCCTGGGGATGTGCCCCGACTGCAACGGCATCGGTTCCATGCTGTCCATGGATGTGGACAAAATCGTACCGGACAAAAGTCTGACGATCCGCCAGGGGGCCATCGTTCCCTGGAAGAACTACTTCTCGAAAATGGACCCGCCCAACGGGTCGTGGGGATACAGCCGCCTCAAGGCCATGGAGACCCAGTGGGGCATCGACTTCGACACCCCGTGGAAGGCATTGCCGGAAAAGCAGAAGCAATTGATCCTGAACGGTTCCAACGGCAGGGAGATGAAGGTCGACTGGACCTCCCAGAAAATTCAGGGACAGTTCACCACGACCTACGAGGGCCTCCTGAACAGCATGTGGCGGCGTTACCAGCAGACCAAATCGGAAAGCATGAAAAAATGGTATGCCCGGTTCCTCTCCTCGAAAACCTGTCCCACCTGCAGCGGGCAACGGCTCAAACCCGAAGTGCTCAGCATAAAAATCGGGGAAAAATCGATCATCGACATTACCCGCATGACCATTGCCGAGGCCCATGAATTTCTGGAGCGGCTGACGCTCACCGGGAACCGCCGCATCATCGCCGAGGAGCTGATCAAGGAGATTCGCGGCAGGCTGGGGTTTTTGATCAATGTGGGGCTGGACTACCTTTCCATGAGCCGCAAGGGGCCGACCCTTTCCGGCGGCGAATCCCAGCGCATCCGCCTGGCCTCGCAGATAGGGTCCGAGCTCACCGGCGTGCTCTACATCCTGGACGAGCCGTCCATCGGGCTGCATCAGCGCGACAACATCAAACTGTTGAACACCCTGCGGCACCTCCGCGACATCGGCAACACGCTGATCATCGTCGAGCACGACCGGGAAACCATGGAGTCGGCGGACTGGATCCTGGATTTCGGCCCCGGTGCCGGGCACCTGGGCGGCAAGATCGTGGCCGCGGGCACGCCCCGCGACATCGTCAAAAGCAAGGCTTCCGTGACCGGCGGTTTCTTGAGCGGCAAGGAAAAGATCGAGCTGCCGGAAGAACGGATGACGCCCCAAAAGGCCGGGAACAGGTGGATTACCATCAAAAAGGCGGCGGAAAACAACCTTGCCAAGATCGATGTCAAAATCCCTCTGGGGCTGCTGGTGGCGGTCACCGGCGTTTCCGGAGCGGGAAAATCGACCCTGGTTAACCAGATCCTGTTTCCGGCCCTGGCCCGCACACTTCACGACTCCCCCCTGGCCGTGGGCCGGCACGATCGCATCAACGGCCTTTCCCGGCTCAACAAAGTGATCAACATCGATCAGAAGGCCATCGGCAGGACGCCCCGGAGCAATCCGGCCACCTACACCAAGGTGTTCGACCACATTCGTGATTTTTTTGCCCAACTGCCTGAATCCAGGCTGCGCGGGTACAAAAAGGGGCGCTACTCCTTCAATGTCAAGGGGGGCCGCTGCGAGGCCTGCGGGGGGGATGGGTACATCAAGGTGGCGATGCATTTCCTGGCGGATGTCTACGTGCCCTGCGAAACCTGCAAGGGCAGGCGCTTCAACCAGGCAACCCTGGAAGTCCAGTACAAGGGGCACACCATCGCCGATGTCCTCGACCTGTCGGTTCGCCAGGCGCGGGACCTGTTCGCCCGCCATCCCAAAATCACCGCCATTCTCGATACGCTCATGGATGTGGGCCTGTCCTACATCAAGCTGGGACAGTCCGCGATCACCTTGTCCGGCGGCGAGGCCCAGCGCATCAAACTGGCCCGGGAATTGGCCAAGCGGGCCACCGGTCAGACGCTTTACATTCTGGACGAGCCCACCACGGGATTGCATTTCCAGGACATCCGCATGCTTCTCGAGGTGCTGCAGCGCCTCCGGGATGCCGGCAACACCATCGTGGTGATCGAGCACAACCTGGACGTTATCAAGACCTGCGACTGGATTATCGACCTGGGGCCGGAGGGCGGCGACGCCGGCGGGCGAATCGTGGCCCAGGGCCCGCCTTCGAAGGTGGCCGGTATTAAACAGAGCTACACCGGCCGCTTCCTGAAAAACATTTTGTCGGTCTGAAACACAGAACTCCCGAGGGCAGAACGTAAGAACATCAGAAAGTAAAAGGGTAAGAAGGGTAGGCGGCAATCGGCTTTGGCTGGGTTGAAACCCTGTGCTGCATTGCTGTTTTTCGCCACCGTTTATGCACGCCTTAGAAAGTCGCGGTATCGTTGCAGGTTCAGCATGACGCGGGCGGCCACCTCGAAGTCTGGAAAGACCGGCACCTGTTGCGCCGCCATTTTTTCGGTCGCAGCGCGTCCCACCAGCAAGAGTTCGGTGGTATTAAAGGCTTCGATGATAAAAAACAGGGGTTTTTCCAGCCAGCCCCGTGCCCTGGCAATCATGTTCAGGTACGCATCCACCCCCGCACGCCCCTTTTCATGGAATATGAACGGCAGCGGCAGCGCAAAAAAGAGCCCATCGACCAGGGGGTCCTCCTTCAGCAGCGTCATCACAAACTTGAAATTGTCCTCGCTGGTGAGAAACGGCAGAATGTCGAGCGGGTTCTTCACGCTGCTTCCCTGCACCGGGACGACGGCGCCGAGACGCTCCACGGTTTCATCCGACAGCTGCGGCACTCCGATGCCGTGTTTTTCCGCCATGTCCGTCATGGTGACGCTGCCGCCCCCGGCCCCGCCAAGGATGGCGGCATTGGTGCCCTTGGGAAGCGGGAGCCGCTTGAGAGCGGACAGGGTGTGCACCATCTCGGTCAGGGAGTCGACGGCGATGATGCCCGCCTGACGGCACATGCCCCGCCAAGTCTGATGGGAGCCCGCCAGGGCCGCCGTGTGGGACCGGGTGGCGCGCGATCCGCCCTCGGTCTGACCGCCTTTCAGGACCACCAGCGGTTTTTTGAGAGCGGTGCTGCGGGCGGCCTCCAGAAATGCGCGCCCCTCTTTCAGGCCTTCAAGATAGCAGGCAATCACATCGGTGGCGGGATCCCGGGCCAGATAGTTTAAAAAATCGTGGGCCTGCAGGTCGCAGGCGTTGCCGAAACTGACCACCTTGCTGAAATGGATGCCCTCGAGCGCGCCTGCTCTTACGATCATGTTGGCAAGCTGCCCGCTCTGAGAGAAGAGCCCCACGGATCCCGGCTTGTCTGGAAGATCGCCGTTCCAGGCCAGGCCGCCTTCAGGGCAGTACAACCCCATACAGTTGGGCCCGACGATGCGCATGCCCGCCTCCTTAGCCATGGCGGTGATCTCTTTTTCGATTTCTCCGGCTTCTTCCTGACCGGTTTCTCCAAATCCGGCTGTCAACATGTGCACGAAACGGACCCCCTTGCTGGCGCAGTCCGCAATCACCGCTTTGACCACCGCGGCGGGGATGCAGATGATGGCCAGATCCAGGGGGGCCTGAATGTCGCGCACCGATCGATAGCATGGAAAGCCGAGGATGGATTTCGCCTTGGGGTGAACGGGGAATATTCTGCCGCCGAAGCTCTGGCGCAGGCAGCCGTTGATGTAGGCATTGCCGCTGTCCCAGGTGACACCCCTTTTGGTGCTGGCGCCGACGACGGCAATGGCTCGAGGGTTGAAAAGTCTTTCCAGGTCAACATAAGACGTGTCGGTCATGTCAGGGTCCTTTGTAAGGTTTGCCCAGATTGCGCGTTTCAGCTTTTAATATGTTGGAACACTCGACCTGGGTTTTGGTTCATTCGGTTGCAGTCGTATTTTTTCAGAGCGCACCATCTTGTATCAGGAAATAAAAATTATTCCCATTTTTAATTTGAATTCCCCGCTGGTTGCTGCAGGGATAGAAAATTCGGTTTTTCGCACAGGAGCGACGGCTTTTCGCGGCGTTTTGTACGGCGTAGCTCGCAGAGCGAAGGCGGAAGCCGCGTTTCATAAAATCGTGGAACACGATTTCATTTGTGCTGCCGGGCGTCGTGTTGTATGGAATAGGCCGTATCGATCGGCATTTGTACTGAAAAAGTTCAGGAAAAATAGAGAGAAGGAAAAAGGAGGGTAAAATGAAACGTGTGCTGACAACGGCTGCCGTACTGGGAGTTTTCTTGATAACCGCAGCGACCGCAATGGGCGACCCGGTGCAGACCTTCGAGAAAGGCTGCAAGGTGGAGCTGGAAGAATACTGTGCCAAGGTCACCCCGGGCGACGGCCGCCTGTTGGGCTGTTTGTTCGCCTATCAGGACAAGCTGTCGAATAAATGCGAATACGCCCTTTACGATGCGGCGGCTCAACTGGAACGCGCCGTGGTCGCCCTCACCTACGTGGCCAACGAGTGCGACAACGACCTGGAAAAGTTCTGCAGCGACGTGGCGCCCGGCGACGGCCGCTTGAAGGACTGCATCGACAAGAACATCGCCGACGTCAGCGAGCGCTGCAAAGCGGCCATGAAGGATGTGGGGCTTAAATAAGGCGCTTCAGGGGCCGAGGATAGGGCCTTAGAGGTCAGAGATCAGCGGTCGAAGATCGATGAACGTCCAACATCGAATGCTGAACATCGAACGCTTGGCTGTTTGCTTTTGGCTGATTGCCCAGAAAACCTGAATACCGTAAGCGAATAAACCATATTCGACGTTGGATGTTCGATGTTCATTTTCCAATAGAGTGAAAACAGACGACTCAAAATCGAAAAAGTGACAATTTTAGATCAGGACTTGACCACCAGGCGGCGGGAGGGCTGTCTGGGCTTTGATTTTCATTCATGACAGTGACGCTTGTTTTTTTTTTTGACCGAGATGGTATGCATGGGCCCGACCATTTATAGGACCAGTTCCCGGATGAACTCGGTCAGTTGATTCAGGTTGGCGCAGGGCCGCACTTCATTGCAGATACCTTCATACAAGCGCATTTCGCTGTCCCCGGAATACCAGAACATTTCGGTTTCCGGGTTGAGCCAGATGAGCCGGCGGCACTTTTCACGCATTTCATCCAGGATGTCGGCTTCGGGATTGGCATAGTTCGAACGGCCGTCCCCGATGACGATCAGGGTGGTCTTTTTATTCAGAACATCCATGTAGACGGCTTTGAACTCCCTGAAGGTCAAGCCGTAGTCGGTGGCCGCATCGTATGCAAGCTCGGCGTCGTGCATGACTTTTTCGATGGCCTGGTTCACGTCGTGGTCTTCGAAAAAATGCGTGACTTCATCGAGGCCGGCGACAAAGATGAAGCTGCGCACCTTGGTAAAGCACTCCTGCAGGGAGTAAAGCATGTTCAGCATGAACCGTGCCGAAGACCAGACCGAGCCGGACACGTCGCAGAGCACGACGATTTTACCCCTGGCGGGAGGCTTTTTCCGGTGGACGACCTCCATGGGCACGCCCTGATACCGCATGGCCTTGCGCAGGGTTTTTTTGACGTTCAAAGGGCCCCTTGCCCGGGCGGCGTAGCGGCGGTTGACGGTATCCTTGAGTTTTCTTACCAGTTCCCGGATGACATCCCGCATTTCCCGCACCTCCTTGGGGGTCAGGGAGGTGAAGGGTACCGCGCCCAGCCGGGCGAGGCGCCGGTCGTATGACGGCGGCGGCTTGCGTTTGTTGGCCGGTGCGTCCTGCCGCTGACGCGTGAGCAACCTCCGGGCGCTTTCCAGGCGTCGTTGGAAATGTTGATTCAACCCCTCGCGGGTTTCCCAGGGGATGCGGTCGCGGGAATCCTGGATGGCCGCTTCCAGGGCATTGCCGGTACGATTGATGGCCATCATCACGTTGAGGCGGCGCACCATGGCGCCCAGGTTGGAACCCGGCCCCCCGGCACTCGGCTGCCCTCCGGTGGGTTGATTTTCCGATGTCAGTCCTTTGAGCAGTTCCAGGAAAGCGGCCGGGTTGCCACTCAAAAAATCGATGAGGGCCTCGATAGGATTTCCCGGCCCTTCTCCGTCATCCCGGGCATCCACTTCCAGGCTGTCCAGCATCTCCCGGCGGTATTCGGAAATGGCATCCGCGCCCACGAGCACTTCATCGTCACGCAATTCGTGAAAAAACAGGTGGTACAGGTGGTCGAACGTGGTCTGGTCCTTGCGGCTTTTGGCAAAGTTGGCCCGCAGCACCCTGGAAAACTGGGTTTCGCTCAACAGATCGATCATGCCGAGCTGGTTGAGACAATCCAGGGTTTCGGTGGTGGAAATCCGCAAGCCCGCGGCGCGGGCCGACGATACGAATTTGAGAATGGTTCTATCCATGTTTGGTCTTCTATAACAGAATCCCGTGTTAATGAACGACCACTTTGTCCAGGTTCTTTTTCACCAGGTCGGCGTCGATGCGGTACTTTAAAATGGTGCTCAAGGTGTCGGCCACCACCCCCGTGGAAAGGGTTTCCACCTGTAGAGCCATAAGCGAACCGGCCCAGTCCAGGGTCTCAGATATGGAGGGCTTTTTTTTCAGGTCCAGGTCCCGGATGGCGTTCACGGAGGCCACCAGCTGGTCGGCCAGCTGGTGCGGGATGCCGGGAATCTTCATCAGGACGATCTCCCTTTCCAGGGCAATGTCCGGGTAGTCGATGTAAAGGTGCAGGCACCTTCTCTTCAGGGCGTCACTCATGTCCCGGTAGTTGTTGGAGGTCAGTACGGCAAAGGGGATGTTCAGCGCTTTGCGGGTCCCGATTTCGGGGATGGAGACCTGGAAATCACTCAGTATTTCGAGGAGAAAGGCCTCGAATTCCGGATCGGATTTGTCCACCTCGTCCACGAGGAGCACCACGGGTTCTGGGGAAGAGATGGCTTTCAACAACGGCCGCGGCTGGATGAAACGTTCCGAAAAGAAAGCGTCTTCCTGCGCGGCGATGCGGTCGGCCGCTTCGGTGAGGGTAGCCACATCCTTGATCAGGGCGTGGATTTTTTCCTTCATGATCTGGGTGTAAAGCAGCTGCTTGGCATACTCCCACTCGTATAGCGCCTTGGCTTCATCGAGGCCTTCGTAGCACTGCAGGCGAATCAGTTCCCGCCCGAGGCTCCGGGCAACCGCCTTGGCCAGTTCGGTTTTACCGACGCCGGCCGGGCCTTCCACCAGAATGGGCTTGGCCGTAGCGCCGGCTAAAAAGATGACGGTTGCGATTTCATCGGAACAGATATAACGGGCCCTTTCAAGGGAGGTTTTGACGTGTTTCGGATCTTTGAACGGCATGCTTTCACTCTCAAGGTCGGTTTGGCTAGATTCAGGATTTACAGAATCAATAAAATCCGTTTGCTTTCAATCGCTTTTACGCTTCCGTCGCCAAAAATTCAATCCCTAAAACCACGAACAGCCCGAACACGCTTCAATTGACGAAAAAACACCCGAACGACGCAGGCCTTTGGTATTGGGTCTTTTGAAATTTCCGGTTTATCCGGGTTAGGTGTAATCATGAGCGTTGAAGCCGGCCGCGGACCGGCTGCCGGCGCAGCCGGTTCACGGCGTGACACGCATTCCGGTCCATTCTACGCGGAGCCCACCATCTGGTCGAATTCACTGCCCATTTCAGATTCTACGTAAAGCTGCCTTGACCGCCACACGTTGTTCTGGTTGCCAAAGACTTCAAGGTTGCGGTTCGTGAGCCGGGTAACGACTTCGATGTCATCGCCGGCCAACTCGCTTTTCCCCATTTCACTGAGCAGCGTGGCGCGGCTGTAGTAGGCGGCGCCGTACTCACCATCCAGGTGAATGGCGGTGCTGAAATCTTTCAAAGCGGCTTCGCTGTCACCGAGTTGCTGATGGGCAAATCCCCTCAGGTGATAGGCCCGGGCATAGCCCGGATCGGCTTCAATGATGTGATTGAACTGTTCCAGTGCCTTCTCGGCCCGGCCGAGTTTCAGCAGGGCGGACCCGATCGTCAGGCCGGCCAGCCGGTGCTGCGGGTCCATTTGCAGCACAAGTTTCAGATATTCGATGCTTTTTTCATAATTATTGGCGATATATTCGGTGATGGCCTCTTTGAAAAGGCCTTCTAATGTATTTCCCATGGTAAACTCCTTCCTGCCTAAGAATCGCTGACCTTAGGTCTTCTGTTCATTCCAAGTCGAGTGTTTCATTAACCTCGACACTCGCTCGATTTAGGCTTAAGGGGTAACCGTTCTCCAGGGCGCCCCTGGAGAGCGTACCCTGGTATAGACTAAGGTCCGTTTGTCGGTTGTCAACCGGTTGCCGCCTGTGAACATGCACGCCGGCGCTCCAAGAACCTAAAGATTTCGGTGTGTTGAAAAATGGGTGCGCGAAGGTGAAGGGCTTTGCCCCGGCGGAAGCGGCGTGCGCCTGGCCGGGGGCGCGCCAGGCGCGGCCGACTTTTTCAGGGCCGAAGAAATCGGGCAGGGGCAATGCTTCCTGGTCCGGGGCGCACGCTGTCATGATCTTCCCCGCTTTTTCCGCTGGAACTAACGGGAGCGATCCGCTCCCTGCTGTACCTTTTCCAGCCTTTTGCTCAGTTTTACGGGGAAGTTTCGCTTGTTTAAAATGGATTTATACGTTTCCGGCAGGCGGGCGAAGTTTATTTTGAACCGGGACTGTATCTCCACAAGCGATGGCAGTTGATCGATACGACGGCCGCCTTCCATCACCTTTTTGAGGAGCGGGTTCCCATCGGCAATGGCGTCGTCCCTCAATCCGATGACGTCTTCCTGCAACGTTCCGTCGGTCCCGCTGCGCCTGAAAATCTGCTTTTTGCCGGCGAGCGTGATTTTACCGGTGCTCAGTTTACGGATATTGCGCTGTTGAAACCGGACCAGTTTGTAGACGATGTCCAGGTAGGGCGCGTCCGCGGACACGCCCACCTTGGTACCCACGCCGAAAGCGTCGATTTTGGCATCCTGGGAAATGAGGTCCATGATTTCGAATTCGTCGAACCCGCTGCTGGCATAGATCTTCACCTCCGAAAGTTTTGCATCGTCCAGGATGTTGCGCACATGCCGGCTTAAAGCCACCATGTCGCCGCTGTCCAGCCTCACACCGCGCAGGGCGTATCCCCTGGCCTTCATTTCCAGTGCGACCCGGGCGGCGTTGCGGGCGCCCTTGAGGGTGTCGTAGGTGTCGATTAAAAAAACCGAGCTTTCGGGAAAGGTTTCCGCAAAAGCCCTGAAGGCGTCTATTTCCCTGTCGAAGGCCGATATATAGGAATGCGCCATGGTTCCCGACACCGGCAGGGCGAATTGCTTGCCGGCGAGGACATTGCTTGTGGCGGAAAACCCTGCCAGGAAGGTGCTGCGTGCGACTTTGAGGCCGGCATCCTGCCCCTGGGTGCGTCGCAATGAAAAGTCGACCAACGGGCGGCCCTTGGCGGCGTACACGCACCGGGCTCCCTTGGAGGCGACATTGGTCTGAAAGCCGATGGTGTTCAGGATATAGGTTTCTACGATTTGAGATTCGATCAAGGGGGCGGTCACTTCCAGAACCGGCTCGTTGGGAAAAAAAATGGTGCCTTCGGGCAGCGCATGGATCGTGCCTGTAAAACGCAGTCCCTCGAGATAGTCGATGAAGGCCTCCGAAAAAAGGCGCGTTCCCCTCAGGTAGTTCAGTTCATCTTCGGAAAAGTGAAACGCTTCCAGTTCCCTGAGGACATCCTCGAGACCGGCAGCCACAAAATAGTTTCGCCGGGACGTATCCCGTACGAAAACGGAAAAAGTGGCCTCCGAGAAAATGCGGTTGTCGAAATAGCTGGCGGCCATGGTCAGCTCATAGAGGTCGGTGAACAGGGGGCCGATTCTGCGGGTGACGGTCATGTTAATTTTTCTCCGATCTGTATCCGCTGGGCATTATAAGGGTTTCGGGGGTGATTTTCAAGGGGGATGCTTGCGGATTTCACGGGGTCCATACGCCGACCGGGTCGCGTGAACCGCACCTGTCGGTCCTTATGCAACCTTGGATTGAAACGTCTCTCCTTCGGGAGCCGATTTCAGTTACTGCAGCTAAAAGAAACGAGGAAATTATTAATATTCATTTTTCACGGCTGAGACGGTATTATTCCTCGGCGGTCAGTTAACCCTCTTTTGGGTTATAATTCGTTTTCTTCGTGTGCTTTGTGCCTTTGTGGTTCGTGGTTTTTTATCAGCCGGATACGAGGTAGTAATTTTCCGCTTCCTTCCTGACACGGCCCAAGCGTTCCAGGCGCTCCACATGCTTGATCATCATGGCCATTTCACTGATGGAAAGGTCCCAGGCCCCGCTGGCCAGTTTGTGGCCGCCGTAGATAATGCCGTGCTCGGTGATCTCCTCGATGGTCTTGGGGCCCGCCGCCAGAAAATCGAGCAGCTTTTCCTCCCGCCGGTAGATGACATCCAGGTAGCGTTGGATGTGGGCCGGGTCGCCGTCCAGGATCCCTTCCTTGCCGTGGGACACCAGATATACGTCGGCAGCGATGCCCGCCAACCGCTCGAGGGATTGGATCGTGTCGTCGATGCTGGAGGCCTTGTCGCCGTAGTAGGGGCCGAATTTCACTAGATCCAGGTCTGCCAGGAACAGCACGTTCTCGTTTAAAAAATGAAACGACAAGTGGCCCGGGGAGTGCCCGGGGGTGTGCAGCACGCGAACCCTGGTCTGCCCGAAATCGAGGATCTCGTTGTCCGTCAATAAGCGGTCGGGCACCCTGGGCTGAAACTTGACCACGTCAGCCATGAATTCCATCCAGCCCGCCTTGGTTTTGTCATCCATCCCCCCGGGGGCGAAAAACTGGTCGAGAAACGCGTTTACGTCCTTAAAGACACCGGCATCCAGGGCGTGCACCCAGAGTTGGGCGCCGGGAAAAAGGTGGTTGTAAAGGATGTGGTCCTCATGGCCATGGCTGTTGATGATTACGTCCACGGGCCTTTCCTGGAGAATTGACGCCAGCTTGTCTTCGTCACAGGCCGGATCGATGACGGCGCGCAGGCCATCGTCGATCAAAACGCTGTTGCTCTGGGGGTATTTGCCGCCGCGAATGAAACGGATGTTTCCTTTTTTAAAGTCGAACATGAGACTCCCTTTCTTTTGAGTGATGCAAAAAGTTTATCCGGTAGTGCTGGTTTGAGTGGCTGCTCGGCAGCCTGAGGTCCACATCTAGCCCATTTGTACAATGAGGGTTTACCTTACCGGATCCGTTGAATTTTGCAACACCTTCTTCCGTTTGGTGCCGGGGGTGAATTCAGCAGGGTGAACAAGTGGTGTTGATTTCAAAGGCCTTGACAGAAAA
>JAJDNW010000057.1 GCA_022340465.1 Deltaproteobacteria bacterium
GGTCGTTTTACTGATCACCGCGGTTTTTGCCTGGCGGATTCCTTCCCTTATCTTTAAGACGTCCATTTATGATCTGATTATCGAAGACCTGCCGGAGACGGCCCGCTACGACGATTTCAAGAAGATATTCGGTTCCGATGAAATTATCCGCGTCGTTGTCAAAGCCGACAACCTGTTCGACGCGGCCACATTCAAACAGCTGGAAGCGCTGGCGGCGACGGCGGAGAAGATCGACGGCGTCCGGCGCGTCATCAGCCTGCCGGGTGTCAAGCATGCGGTGGATCCCTCCGGCAAGTGGGAACTCGAGCACTTCTCGGATGTCCTGAAGGATGTGGCCCTTTTCAGAAAAAACCTCTATGCGCCGGATGGCAAGACGACCGTCCTGACCCTGGTCCTCGAAAACAACGCCGACCCGGAAGCCGTCATTGCCGCGGTGAAAGGGATGATAAAGGCTGCGCCTGCCGGCCTGAGTCTTTATCAGATCGGCATGCCCCTGGTTTCCCAGGCCCTGGCCCGGCTCACGGAGCAGGACTTTTTCAAGCTGCCGCCCATTACCTTTCTGCTGATTGCCGTGGTCCTTTTCCTGCTGTATCGGCGCTTTCTCTACGTTGTGATACCGCTTTTATGCGTCGGCATCGCCCTGGTCTGGAATTTCGGCCTCATGTCCCTGACGGGAATCCCCCTTTCCATGCTCACCATGATCGTGCCGGTTTTCCTGATTGCCGTGGGCACGGCCTATTGTCTGCACATCATATCCGAATACCTCGTACAGGCGGGCAGGGCGGCCTCGCCTTTGGAAGCCACGTTGAGAACCTATCACAGCATCACCCTGCCGACGATGCTGGCGGTCGCCACCACCCTCGTCGGGCTGGCGTCACTGCTGGTCAATCGTATCACCGCCATACAGGAGTTCGCCATTTTCGCCTGTATGGGGATTGTCGGTTTTTTAGTCATTCTGCTCACGTTTCTGCCCGCGGTAATGGTCCTGATGCCGCTGCCGGGCGGTGAACCCAGGTCCCGCAAGCGGAAAGACGATTTTTTGGACCGCATGCTCGCCGGCATCGCCGTTGCCGACATCAAGCATCAGAAATTTGTTTTACCCGTGATGGCCGTGGTGATCATTTTCTGCTCGATCGGCATTTTCCGGGTTCGGGTGGAGACCAACCCGGTCGGGTATTTCAAGAGAGATACGGACATCAGCCGGCATTTTCACGACATCTATAAGGACCTGTCCGGTTGTTTTCCCATCAACGTCACCCTGGGCGGACGGGATGACGATTTTTTCGAGGACGCCCGGCACATTGCCGCTATCGCCAGGCTTCAGGCGTTTATGGAAACCCTGCCGGGTGTGGACAAGACCATTTCATTCGCCGACTACCTCCAGCTGGTCAATTATGCCTCCAATCGTTTCGAGGCCGATTACTACCGGCTGCCCAAGGAGGACTGGGAAGTGCCGATGTTGATCAACAGCTACGAGACCATGCTGGGTGACGACATGCTCGACCGCTTCATGAACCCGACGTTTTCCAAGACCAACGTCCTTTTGCTGACGCACATATCCAGTTCCAGGCAGTTTCTAGAAACGCGTGAAAAGATTTTGGCGTATGCCCGGAACATTTTTTCCGAGGAATACGATGTCGAGGTAACCGGCCTGGGTATCGTCATCTCGGAGAGCAGCCACCAGCTCACCAGCGGGCAGATCAAGAGCCTCTCCATCACCATGGTCCTGGTTTTCGGCATCATGTTCCTCCTGTTTCTCTCGAGCAGGGTCGGCTTTATCGCCGTCATTCCCAACCTGTTTCCGATTGTCGTCAATTTCGGCATCATGGGCTGGCTGGGCATCGAGTTGTCCATGTTCACCAGTCTGATCGCCAGCATCGCCATCGGCCTGGCGGTCGACGACACCATCCACTACCTGGTGCGCTACAACCGTGAGTTCAGAAAGGACCTCGATGACCAGCGGGCGTTGCGGGACACCCTGAGACACATCGGCCGCCCGGTGGTTTTCACCAGCCTCACCATCAGCATCGGTTTTTCGGTTCTCATTGTTTCCAGCTTTGAACCCACGGCCATTTTCGGCATTCTGATGGCGATCACCATGATTTCGGCGCTGGTGGGTGACCTCGTCCTTTTGCCGTCGCTGCTGCTCCACGCGGAGCTGGTCACCCTGTGGGACCTCCTCCGCCTGAAGCTGGGCAAGGACCCGGGGTTCGGTATCCCGCTTTTCAACGGCCTGTCCCGAACCCAGATCCACTACATCATCATGGCGGGAACCCTGAAAAAGATCGATGCCGGCCAGGTGCTGTTTTACAAGGGGGAGCAGAGCGCGTCCATGTGCGCCATCGTCACGGGCGCCATGGATGTGGTGGAGCGCGAAAACGAGGACGAACCCTACACGGCGAACGATGTGTACAAGCAGATCAACCGCCTGGGCGCCGGCGACATCGTGGGCGAAATGGGGCTTTTGAGGTCGGCGCCACGATCCGCAACCGTGGTGGCAACCGAACCCGGCGAATACCTGGAAATCAACTTGAAGATGATCAAGCGTCTTCAGTGGCTGTATCCACCCACGGCCAACCGGTTCTTTTTCAACCTGATGCAGATTCTGTGCGACCGCATCGAGAGGGTCACCAACGATTTCACCTGCCGGAGCGTTGTGGACGATCTTACCGGATGGTGCAATCGCAAAGGCTTTCAGGATTTTCTGGAGGTGGAATTCCACCGGGCCCAGCGCTACGGGAACAGCCTTTCCCTGTGCCTCATGGGGATCGATTTAGAGGTTGCCGATCTGGAGATGAGCTACGACATCAAGGACCGCAGCCTCCGGCTGATAGGGCAATCCCTTTCCAAAATCATCAGGAAAAGCGACACGCTGGGGCGCCTGGACGCGGCCACCTTCGCCCTGCTCATGCCCCAAACCCGATTGGACGAGGCCCACCCGGTATGCCGCCGCCTTGCCGAAACGCTTACGGAAAACCGGCTGGAGGTCGACGGTATCTCTATTCACGTGGCCCTGGGCATGGCTGAGTTGGTCCCGGAAAAGGACAAAACGGCCATGCACTTGATGGCACGCGCCAACGCCGAGCTGCAGCGCAGGATATCCCCCCCCGAATAAACATGAAATTCCAATATCGAACATCTAAATTCTAACAATTTCAAATGGCCCAATACCAAATGCTTGCAACGCCTGGGTGCTTTTTTTGGCTCTTCCCGGGGACGCGTGCGTATGCATCCATCTCCGCCTGAAAACCGTCGAATAATTGCCCATCAGGATCCAAGGGGACAAGGGTAACATTACAGAGGTTGGAGGTGGGGAGTGGTTGGCAACCCTCTTGACGTGTGCCGTGACGAAAATTGGCTCTGGCAGGGTTAAAACCCTGCGCTGCATAGCGTCATGCGCCAGGCAATGTAGGCCAGGGCTTTTGCCCTGAAAAAATGAAATGCCACTTTAGGGGGTAGGTATCCAGACCGCTCCCTTTTTTATTGCCATGCCACAAAGTGGTGCTTATTATTAACATACACTTTCTCCTGAACGGAACCGTTCGATTTTAGGGTTTGGTTATTTTCATCTGTTTTCAGAAGGGTGCATCGATGTTGATCCCGAAAAGCTGAAGCGCTCAGTGTCGGTCGTCGCTCCGGCCGTTTTGAGAGTTCAATCCGGCGTAAGGCGCGGCGGGCACTTTCTATAACCGGCCGTCGAGAGGAAAGGTCATGGTCCAGATAACGTTTAACCCGGATAATTCTGATCAGAACAATTCCACCCCGGACAGATCCACTGAACTGGACACGTGTCAGCTGGAATCCGAAAACGTTCAGTCGGAACTGGCGATCTGCGATTTCAACCTCAAAACGCTCAACGACATCAGCAGGGACATCTACGGCATCGTCGATACCGACACGATTTTGAAAAATTTTCTGCTCATGTTCATGGGCAACCTTGGCCTTCTCGGCGGGTTCGCGATGCTGGTGGACGAGAATGCCAACAACGCAGTCTATTTCAAATCCGTCGGTTTTGAGGAAAGGGACCAGGAGGCGCTGCGCACCGGCTGCCGGCAGTGCCTGGCCAGTGGGATCGGGGATAACCTGCGCACGGGTGAGCCATCCTCTCTTAACTGTGCGTCATTGACCACTTTCGGCATTGAAACCGTCTTTTCCTTCACGGTGCAGCCAGGTGTAGAGGGGATTTTGGGGCTGGGTTCCAGGCTGATGTCGGACATCTATTCCGAAAAGGAAAAAGAGCTTTTGGAAACCCTGGTCAACAGTTTGGTGGTCGCCTTGAAGAATGCCAAGTCCTTTGAATCGCTGGTGACGCTCAACAGAACCCTGGAAGAGAAGAACATCGCCCTCAACAACGCCCTCGAGAACCTGCGGGGTGAGATGAAAAAAGTGGAGATCCTGGAGAGCGTCAAAGAAAATCTGAGCAAATTCGTTCCCAATGCGGTCTCCCGGGCCATCGTGAAATCCCCCAGTGGAAGGATGCCGGTGAGCCAGGATCATGATCTCTCGGTCCTGTTTCTGGATATCGAAGGCTACACCGGGCTGACAGAAAAATTGGGCGGCAGTGAGGTCAACTCCATCGTCGAAAAGCACTTTTCGGTGTTCATGGACGCCATTCACGCCAACAATGGTGACGTGAACGAGACCGCCGGCGACGGACTGATGGTTTTGTTTTTGGATGAGGATCGGGAAACCAATGCCTTGAACGCGGTGCGCACCGCGCTCACCATTCAGGCAGAAACCGCGCGCATCGGTGAGGGCATTTATACCCTTTACAAACCGATCAAGATAAACATCGGCATCGATTCCGGCATCGCCCTGGTGGGGG
The DNA here is from genome assembly GCA_022340465.1 of Deltaproteobacteria bacterium. Classification (NCBI taxonomy): domain Bacteria; kingdom Pseudomonadati; phylum Myxococcota; class Myxococcia; species Deltaproteobacteria bacterium. The sequence goes on from JAJDNW010000057.1 coordinate 4,826, forward strand.
CGGCCAAATTCGACAGCAGCACGGGGTCGCGCTGGACCTACACGGCACGCGGCAGCCTGATCAATGTCGCCGCCCGGATCGGGTCCATGGCAACCGGTGGCCAGACGCTGCTGTCAAGGGCCACGGCCGACCGCGTGGCCGATAAGGTTCCTCTGAAGAAGCTTGGGAGGTTTGCCCTGAAAAATGTGAAAGACAAAATTGAGGTTTATGAGCTGTCTCTTGAGAGCCGGAACTGATACCCACCTGCGAAGGAGGCTGTGTCGTAATTCGCTTTGGCAGGGTTAGAGCATTTGCCATATATATATGTACCGTTTCAACATTGGATTGGCTGGTGGCGGGTTTATTTTTCAAAGCACCATATCATCAATAATCAGCACGGCTGTCGTAGTGCCCTGCCGGATTGATGATATTTCCACTATCTGATTTTATTAAAAATCTGCATTTTTTCATCAACAATCCGGCGGGCACAGGGTATGCCTTGGTTTGATATGGTGCTTTGAAAAATAAACCCGCCACCAGCTTAGGGCATACGGAACCTTATTCTGAAAAACACTGTAAAACCCTGCGCTACATGATCGGGCAAACAGATGGATAGAACAAACCATGTATAATCAAACGGTTATCAATTTAGGCCAGGGCGTTAGCCCTGAAAAATTTTCCTGGTAGCGCTATTTGGTAAATAATGACACAGCCTCGAAGGTAAAAATCCAGAAATAGGTACTGGATACCGGATCAAGTCCGGTATGACAGATTAGGCTGTTTAGTTGCCCGGTTAATAACTACCGGTATAGCTGTATGCATTGACAATACCCCGCCTTT
>JAJDNW010000058.1 GCA_022340465.1 Deltaproteobacteria bacterium
ATTCCCGACCACGACCCCCCCTTCGTACCCGGCGGCATGGGTAAACTGAAGGCCGCCGTTGACATCCCCGGCGGCAAAAATGTGCTTTTGACTGGTCCTCAGGCGACTGTCCACAAAAATGCCTCCGGGCTCGTAATCGACACCAATGCCGTCGAGGTCCAGACCGCCGGTATTGGCTGCCCTTCCCATGGCCACAAGAATCTCTTCCGACTTCAGGGCCATTGGTTTTCCGGAGGCGCTTCGGATGCCCACCTCTTTTTGGTCCCCTTTTTTTGAGATCTTCTCGATAAACGCCCCCAGGTGGAACACCACCCCCTCCTGGGCCAGCACCCCCATGGCCGCATCGGCCATGTCCCTGTCTTCCTTTCCCAGTATCTGATCCGCGCGTTCCACGACGGTAACCAGGCTTCCCAACCGCTGAAAAGCCTGGGCCATTTCGATGCCGATGGGCCCGCCGCCGAGAATGGTCAGGGATGCGGGCAGCGTTTCCAGGGAAAAGAGTTCGCGGTTGGTCAGAAAGCCGGTTGCGTGCAGGCCGGGTATGGGCGGCACCGAGGGAGAAGAACCCGTGGCGATGACCCAGTTTTTGGCGGATATGACCTTTCCATCGAGTTCAACGCTGTATTCATCCTTGAAAACCGCCTGGCCGAATGCGATCTTTGCACCCATTTTGCAGAAGCGTTCTTCGGAGTCGTGCCGCTGGATGATGCCGACAACCTCCCGGATACGGGCGGCAATCCTGCTAAAGTCAACCGGCGGGATCTCGATTTCGGGCAGGCCGAACCGGCGGCCGCATTTCATTAAATGGTACACATGGGCGGAATGGATCAGGGTCTTGCTCGGAACGCAGCCGTAGTGCAGGCAATCGCCGCCCAGAGCGCCCTCCTTTTCAATCAGCAGCACCTTGGCGCCAAGCTGGGCGGCCCCTGAAGCAACGGTCAACCCCGCCGCCCCCCCACCGATGATGCCGATGTCGTAATCATGGGCCATCAGTCTTCACCGGGCCACGTGTCGACGGTCCGTTCCCCCGCGTGGTAGCAGAAACGGTTCCACTCGAACTCCCGCAAACTGACCGGGCACTTCAACCGAACCGTTCTTTCCGTGACGCCGATCACTTCCCAGTCGCCTTTGCGCGGCCCTTTTTCAATATGGATCTTCTGGCCCGGCTCAAAATCGAAAGGGCTGAAAACCGTAACCCGGTGTTTGCCTGCTTCTCTGCCCATTATGGATGCCTCCCGCTTTCTCATTTTGCTGTATATCTCTCGCCCACAGATATTACTACCCCGATGAAGACTTCGCATCGTAGAGCGCCAGATTTTTCTCCAACAGGGGGCCGCCCAACAGATCCTGCATGGCCATGCGATAGTGCTCAACCCGCACGCCAGGAATCAGTCCGCGTCGCCCGATCTCGGACAACACGACGATATTCTGCATGCGCGGATCTTCCAGGGCATCGTCTAACACCCGAAAACAGCGGATGTTTCTCCGTCGGCACAGCGCCTCCACACTGACCGCATCCGCCTGCGGCTCCCGTCCCAATCGCACGCCAAGGGGCTGCCAGACCGTGTCGTAGTACACCAAATCCGCTCCGTCCCTCGCGGCGGTGCCAAGCCCCCGCAGCGCCTCGTTCCTTTCCAGCGCCACCACCAGGTCCGCTTCGCCCGTGGGTACAATGGGCGCGTGCACGCCATCCCCCAGCCTGAGATGGGATACAACGGTGCCCCCGCGCTGGGCAAGGCCGTGCGTGTCAACCGCCTTGACCCTGTGGCCGGCATAATCGGCCGCTCTGATCAATATCTCGCTCAACATGCCGATACCCTGGCCGCCGACACCGATCATAAAGGTATTGAATACTTCCATGTCGCCCCCGTTTCTTGATGTTCCCAGACGATCTTACCGTCGCATCGTCATAAGTCTGTTCCGATTGAAACCCGTTAAAAAGGCTATTCGGAATGTTTTTCTAACAGCCACTCTAATTTTCTTTATGCGGGCTGATAGCCGATGTCGGGCAGGTCTGGATGCAGGACCCGTCTCCAATACACAGATCGGTGTTGATTTCCACACTGCCGTCGCTGTTTCTAGTAAAGGTCGGGCACCCAAAATCCGCCACGCACGTGTAATGACGGTCGCAGATCGACTGATCGATGGCCACCCTCCTGACCTTGTAACCTTCCTTGCGGCGCTGCTCCCGCGTGAATTTCAACATGCAGGGATGCCTGGCGATCACCACACTGAAGCACTCGTCGTCGACAGCGGTCTTGACGAGCTCTGTCAACTTCGCCTGCTGGTAGGTATCCACTTCGTAAATCTTTTTGACGCCCAAACCTTCCAGCACCGACCTGACAGGCACTTTATCGGTTGCCGTGTTGAAATTGCGTCCGGTGGCCGGGTGGTCCTGATGCCCGGTCATGGCCGTGGTCCCGTTCTCCATCAGGATCAATGTGATGTTGTGCCGGTTGAACACCGCATTGATGATCCCGGGCAACGCGGCGTGGAAAAAGGTCGAGTCACCCATGAAGGCCACCACCTTCCTGGTATCGTTGAAAAGCGACAGTCCCGACCCCATCCCCGTCGATGCCCCCATGCACATCAAAAGCTCGCCCATCTCATAAGGAGGCAGGTAACCGAGGGTGTGGCATCCAATGTCGGCCACGGTGATGTCCCTGTCGGAAAGCGCCTGTTTGATTGCGAAAAACGCACTGCGGTGACCGCAGCCCGGGCACAACTGTGCGGGGCGCTCCGGCGCCTCTTCGCCCTGTGGGTTGTGTGGCAAATCAGACGGCAGCATGTCCGGCCACATATCGGCGATCAGGTGGTACACCTTGTCGGCCGTGTACTCGCCGATCCAGTCTTCCACCCCCTGCTTCCCTACGATTCTGCTGGTCAGCCCGGCCTCGTAGGCTATTTTCTTTACCTCTCCCTCCAGAATATTATCCAGTTCTTCGAGAACCTTCACTTCCTTGTGCGCGGCGACGAATTCCCGGATCAGCTTCTGCGGCACCGGGTGGACAACACCCAGTTTCAAGACATCCGGTTTTACAGCCGCACGTTCAAGCACATCCATGAGCGACAGGTAAGGAAGCCCCATGGTAATGACGCCCTGCTCATGGTTGCCGTGCTCCAGGATGCGGTTGATCCCCGTATGTTCAGCGTACCCCGCAACCGTGTTGAGGCGCTCGAGAGCCATCCGCTTCTTGGCGAACACCTCCTTCGTCAGGGGAATGTACGGCCCGTTGCGCACATCGAATTGCGGGGTGTCGTCAAACGGCATGGCCGACAATCCTTCAAAAGCCACCTTTTCCTTGGCGTGGCAGACATGTGTGGTCAGTCGCAACACGATCGGCATGTGGTGCTGCTTCGACAGGGATACCGCTTCCTTGTAGAATTGATAGACTTCCGTGGGATTGGCCGGTTCCAGAACGGGTGTATAGCTCAAGCGGGCCACATGGCGGTTGTCCTGTTCGTTTTGAGACGAGTTCGCCCCGGGGTCATCCCCCAGGACCACAACCATGCCCCCGATGATGTTCATGAGGCTCAGCTGGACGAATGTGTCCGCCGCAACATTCAGCCCTACGCTTTTAAAAAATACCGTGGACAGGTGGCCATTGACGGCAGCGCCGTAGGCCACCTCCGTGGCAACCTTTTCATTGGTGGAAAATTCGAAATAAAAGGGACACTCATTCGCGGGTATCGAACGGATGGCCGTGGCAATCTCCGGTGTCGGGGAGCCCGGATAGGACGACACCACCCTGGTTCCGGACTCGATCATGGCCCGCACCAGAGCCGTGTTGCCGATAACGATCTCTTCGAACGGTTCTTTTCTGAGTAGCATGTCACCCATTTTTTTCATGAAATTCATCCTTGTGATGACGATAACGTTACGGTTCCATGTTTTTCGGCGGTATGTTTGGACAAACACGATTACCGCCGGTTTGGATGCGGCTGGGGCCGATGGTGAACGACCGCTTGTAGAAAATGCAAATTGCGGCGGGAACTGCAAATACAGAATCAAACCCCCCCGTAAAAGTCAAGGGGGGATTTTGTTTCAAGCTGTTTTCACCTTGATCCTTCGCGGTGTCGCTTTTTCGACCTTGGGAAGTGTCAGCCTGAGGACACCGTTATTGAGCTTTGCGTCTATTTTCGCCTGATCGATCATCTCTGACAGCGTGAACTGGCGATAGAACTTCCCCGATTCGTACTCGGTGATTATATCGACCTCTCCCGGCGTTCTGTAAGCCGCCGTTTCGCCGGCAATGGTCAGCACATCGTCACGAAGATCGATATTCAGATCCTCCGGCCGCACGCCGGGAATGTCAGCCAGCAGTGTAATTTCCCTGTCGGTCTCGAAAATATCCACTTCCGGCGTGAACACGGCGCCGGCCCTGGTCTGCTCCATCGTCCGGCTGGGCCGTGCCTTATCCCTGACCGTCAATTCCTGTCCGTCCGCACCAGTCATGATTCCCCCTGTATAATGATTTTTTTAGGCTTTTCGGCTTCCGCCTTGGGTACGACCACAGTTAGAATGCCGTTGACCAGGCTGGCGTCCACCGTCTCCGGATCGATATCTCCAGGCATCTGCACGATTCGTGAAAAACGTCCGGCCTCCCGCTCCTTTCTGTGGTATTTGACCCCACCTTCCTCCACGGCTATGTGGCGCTCGCCCGAAATGGAAAGGCTGTTTGCCGTCGCTTCGATATCCAACCCATCGGATGTGACGCCGGGAAGCTCGGCATAAAGGTAATAGTTCTCCTTGTCCTCGGCCAGATTGATCGACGGGAAGACGCCGGCAGAAGATGCCTTGAACGCACCTTTCGAAAATCCGTCAATCAGACGGTCCATATTATTCCGCAGGCGCTCCAACTCCGCGAATGGAGACCTGATCCGCCATGCGGGAACACCAAACAGTCTTCTGTAAACCATAGTTCACCCCCCATAGCTTTTAAGCGTGGATGTGCAACGTTTGAATGCAACCACTAAACTTATGATAAATTTCATATCCATGCTGTCAAGGCGATAATATTAAAAAAGGGTTGCATTATTTTTTAGAATATTTAATTTAAGGTAATGAAAATGACAGCGGGCCGCTTGCGCCGACCGGAGGAGCGCAAAACCGTGCCCGCCCTGGAGGCTACACACTATGGATGAAAACAAGGATTGGCAAAGCCATCTGTCGCTGCCGCGTGCACGAACGTCGGATTTGAGAGGCCGGCAGTCCGTGAGGGCGACCTTTAAACTCACCGAGGCCTGTATCGGTGCCATCAGCATCGTTGCCGCCCACCTCGGAATCAAGCAAAAGTCGCTGTTCGATCACCTGGTGGAAGACATCAATGCCCTCAATTCCATCGCCGGCGAATTGAAAAACGTCTCCCTCAGAAACTATTCGCGGGTTCAAAAGACTTACGTGATCAGCCGTAAATCCTTGAGTTATCTGGATGAAGTATCCAAAACCTACAACGCACCCCGGGATGCCCTGGTTGAATATTCCGTTCAACGGCTGCTACCCGTAATCATCAACGAGCAGAAAAAGCATGCCACCCGGAAAAAGATCATGGCCGACATCGCCCTTCACTTCGAAACCGGTCAACACCTGCTGAAAAAGATGGAAAAGGCGCTAGGGTTAGAAGATCCACTCTTCGATAAAATGAGCACATTGATGGCCCAATACGACCAAGCCTACGACAGTATGCGGGCTTTCATTGAAAGGGGAAAGATCATCGAAGAATTTCAGCCCGAAATGTTGCGCAAATTTCTAAAGGGCACCAATAACCGCTAGGTGCCGCCGATACCCGTCTTCCCCTTTTTGGGTTACGTGAAAAGGCAAAGTTTGCATTCTTTGGCGTACCTGAGAAATTCCTCGGCCGTCCAAACCACCACCCCGTCGATCAATTTCGATTCGTCGATCTCCATCATGTCGACGGTCATCTTACAGGCGATCAGTTCGACCCCTTCGATCTGGGCAACTTCTTGAAGATCCTCAAGCGAAGGGATGTTGGCCTTTTCGATCTTTTTTTTCATCATGCCCGTGGCCACCTTCGTCATCCCGGGAATGGCCCCCATGACTCCCGGCGGAAAAAATTTGGCCCTGTCAAAACCGCCTCGCAACACCAGGTTCAGCCCCATGAATGAATAAAAAATTTTGCTGTTCATACCTTGCCTGGCCGCGTTGATGGCCAGGACCAGGGAAGGGTATGCACCGTCAATGGTATCCTTGACACAGATAAACGCTGCTTTTTCTTTTTCTTCAGTCATTTTTTTGCTCCTTTTCATTGAACATGCGTCGTGTTTTTTCTACAGCCCGTCATGGGACAACGTTGTCGCGGGCAGCTTTCACCTAAGTTGAGCGTTACGAATTTTAAAAATGATCAAAATAAAAAAGCGATATCAGCCGAGCCGGCCGTCAGTGTCGCTTCGATGCCTACCGGTTCGAGCGCTGGGAGGAAGCCCACTGTTCCGGTATCCCAAAAATCATTCCGGCATTTCTTCGCACGATCAAACAACACACCTATGGAAGCTGGAAATGAAGCGTGTACTTTTTTACAAAATCGACCGGATTGTAAGACATTTTGGCTTTGCGCAGCCCTTCGTTGTCCAGATCCTGTTCCCTGTTCACGCGTTGAAAACCTGTCTGCATCCTTTCTGCAAACATCTGGTTGATCGCCTGGTAAATGCCCTTGTACCCCGGACTTCCCTTTTCAAAATGGATCAGCAGGGTTGCCGCGGCCAGCTTTTCCCCGATGGTATACGCCACCATGCCGCCGTCCACCATGAGGGCACCGCCTGCCAGGTTTTCGAAGGAGCCCCAGTTTTGTAGAACCCTTGCAATGGCCGCATTCTCGGCGTCCAGCGCCTCCTCTGCCTCGCAGTCGCGCCATGTACACCAATTCTCCTGCATATCCAGGGCCATCCCGGCCAGCTTTTCATCGAGGTCCCGGTATTGATACCCGTAATTTTTCTTGAACTGGTTGAGAAGGTTTTTCTTTTTATGAAACCGATTGCCTTTGAGGGCCACGAGATCCTGCAATGAGTACAGATAATCCCAATGACCCCGCGATTCGTCCGCTTGCACGGCGTCCGCCATTTCCTGCTTCAGCCTGTTCACGAAAAATTCAGGGGCGCGCACCATGGAAATACCCGCCGGCAAGACCTCTGCGACCATCCGGTAAAGCCGGTCCGATTTCCAGTCGCCGACCGGCGCCCAGTATTGCAGGGTCGGCCGGGTCTGCCGGATCCAGACCAGATCCCGGTCAAAAGACCATTCCAAACCGAAATGGGCCGCCCAGCCCCACAGGTTCACGTAGCTGTAATCGGACGCTATGACCGGGGTTGCACGCAACAATTGGAGGTATTCACCCTGGCGTTCAAGGCTGACCGGCTCGAATGCTAGCGCCATCCTACCAGACCTCCGGGTAACCGATGTCGACAAAGGCGTCCTCCATTTTCCGCTTGTGCCCTCTCTCCATAGCCGCAAGATCCAGGAAAACCTCTTTCTTGTCGGGATCCGGGCACTCTTCTGCCAGCTCCGTGTACTGAAGCATGGCCGCCTCTTCTTTTTTCATGGCCAGGGCAATCGCATCGGCCGGTTTCATATCGATGGAAAGCTCGGGTTCGTCAACGGTTTCCGCGACTTTGTAATCGGCCTTTTCGTCAAAATACTGGTCGATCCGATTGCTGACGTAAATTCCCTTCAAAATCTCACGATGCCGCCGCTCCTCTTCTGCAAATAGTGTAAACATCTGTTTCAGGTGAGGGGGACGCAGTTTGGCGGCTGCGTTGGTATAGAATTTTTCGGCTTCCACCTCATTTGCCATTGCAAATTTGATCACATCTTTGTATTCACTTAAATTCATAGGCCTCTCCTTACAATTGCGTTTGTTCGGTGGTATGGATGGTCGGGATCCCGTTTTCATAGGTGAAACGAAAACATCCCCGGACCCCGCCCCCCACCTTATTATGTTGAGATGTCATGCGGCCCCATTTTAGAATGCAATCTTTATGCCAGAAAAAAACATGCCCATTAGAAACCGGTCCGAACATGACCATGGCAAATGCGTGCCCATTTTAAATGTATCGGTTCACAATGAAAGGAGGTTCCCATGCGCTGGAAACAATTTTTTACACCGGTAAAATCGATCGACACCCAAAAGGCCCGGCAATTAATCGAGCAGTCCCCCGATGAAGAAATGACCATTCTTGACGTTCGGCAGCCCAATGAATACGAAGCCGGGCATCTTCCGGGGGCCAAACTCATCCCCCTGCCTGACCTGGGTGACCGGCTGTCCGAAATCGATTCGAACAAACCGACCCTGATCTACTGAGCCTCGGGCGGCCGCAGCCGGGTGGCTGCGCAAATGATGGCCGGAAAGGGTTTCGACACCCTGTACAACATGTCGGGAGGCATCAAGGCCTGGACCAGCAACACCGCCTTTGGCCCCGAAGATATGGGTCTCGAACTCTTTTCCGGCACCGAATCCGTAGCAGAAGTGATTGTGGTGGCCTATTCTCTTGAAGACGGATTGCGGGATTTCTATCTCACCATGGACGATAAAACCGGCAATCCCGATGTCAAGGCGTTGTTCCAGAAATTGGCCGCTATCGAAGTTAAACACAAAGAACGCTTGTTCAAAGCTTATCTCGAAGCCACCGGCGAGACACAATCCGTCCAGGAATTTGAAAGCGGCATCGTAGCCTCGACCGTCGAAGGCGGCCTTACCACGAAAGAATACGTGGATCGTTTTCAGCCTGATTTCGAATCGGAGATCGACATCATCTCCCTGGCCATGTCCATCGAAGCCCAGGCTCTGGACCTATACGAGCGTGCCGCCGACAACACTGGAGATGAAAACAGCAAGGCCGTTCTAAAACAAATCGCCGGCGAGGAACTCGCCCACCTGTCCAGGCTTGGCGAACTGATGGACGAGGTCGTCAGATAGCCGGCGAACATACCATCCCTGCGCCAAAACCAATCGTTACCTGAATTGAGGAGGCGATAGTAAAGGAGTCATACATGGAAAAACATCTTGTGCTGGTCGGCGGCGGCCACGCCCACATGGTTATGCTCTCCAATCTGCACACGTTCATCGATAAGGGGCATACCGTCACGGTTATCGGCCCGTCGGACCATCACTATTATTCCGGCATGGGTCCCGGCATGCTCGGACGAACATACTCCCCGGCGGAGATTCGCTTCGCCACCCGCCAGGTGGTTGAAAAAAAAGGCGGAACCTTTATCCTGGGAAAGGCCGTCAGCGTAGATCCCGAAAAGAAGGCCGTTACCCTCGAATCCGGCGAATGCATACCCTACGATGTCGTATCGTTCAATGCCGGCAGCTATGTCCCCCGCCTCAATCTTGCCGGTACCGTCAGAAACGTGTATGCGGTCAAGCCCATCGAACGCCTGATGCAGGCCCAGGAGAAAATCCTGGAACTTGTCGCCAACCGCAAAATCACCATCGGAATCCTGGGCGGCGGCCCCTCCGCCGCCGAGATTGCCGGCAACCTGTGGCAGTTGACCCTGAATGCCGGTAAAAACAAACCCGCTATCAAAATCTTCGCCGGTAAAAGCTTCATGGCACGGTTCCCGGAAAAAGTGAGAAGCAAGGTGGCCGCATCACTCACCCGGAGGGGCATTGAGATCCTCACCAACGGATATGCTCAGGCCGTCGAAAATCGGCGCATCATTCTGGAAACCGGCGAGGAATTCAGCCTTGATGTCATTTTCCTGGCCATGGGCGTCACGCCCAACGCCATCTTCAGGCATTCGAACCTCGCTACCGGGCCGGACGGCGGCCTGCTGGTAAATGAATTCCTGCAAAGCACCGAACATGCCGATATTTTCGGCGGAGGGGACTGCATCTATTTTCAAAAGCACCCGTTGGACAAAGTCGGGGTGTATGCCGTGAGGCAAAATCCTGTGCTTTACCATAACGTCATGGCCAGGCTCGAAGGTCAGGAGCTGCAGCCTTTCAACCCGGGCGGGGGCTACCTGCTGATTTTTAACCTGGGTGGCGGAAAAGGACTTTTACGCAAAAAGTGGATCACCGTCGGCGGCCGGATGGCATTCATCATCAAAGATTATATCGACCGCAAGTTTATGCGTAAATTTCAGGCGCTGGAAGACTGATTCGCACCGAATGCCTGTGCCAATGGCCGCTGATACGCTTATGGTATCGCCTTCTGAATGTCACCGACAGCCACCAGGTACAGCAACGCACTATCTTTGTTCAGTGCCAGCAGTCTTGCGGCTTCGTCGTCGTAAATCGCGCCGATGCCGCAGACGCCGCAGCCAAGGGCCGTGGCCGCCAAATAGATCCGCTGACCGGCCCTGCCGGCGTTCATCATGGCGTAACGGTACCCCCTGGCCCCGTAATGCCTGTCCAGACAGGACAGGTTTGCCATGAACACAACGTGCAGGGCCCCGTTCTTCAACCATGCCTGATCGAGACAGGTCCGTGCAATTTCCAATCCCAGTGCGCCACCGGAGTCCGAGCTGCTATCGGTCGGCCCATAGGCTCGCCTGACGGCATCCAACAAGTAGATGCCGGGATCGAAGCCCTCGACATTGACGGCCGCAAAGCCTGAAGCGACACACCCGCCATAGACGTCACCATCGTCGGCATCCGGGTGGTTGGATGGGCAGAGGCTTTTCAGCAGGGCCATCGCATGGGACGTGTTCAACGGCCGCGGCACAAAGTTGCGCCGCGATCTACGACGGGCAACGCTTTTTACGTAGCTGTGCGCCTCACGAAACAGGCCTGGATCCCTGAGCGGAAACCATGACCGGGGGGATGTGCCGACCGTCTGGTGGGGAATGGTGCCGTCATCAGCAATCGAGGGTGTTGCCTTGCCGGCCCGATACGCCGCAAGGATAGCATCGTAGCCCTTCTCGACAGCTGCAACCCTGCTGGTCCCGGCCATGTCCTGTAACAGGGTGTGGCGATCTTCGGGTGTGGACGGTTGATCACCGCCGACCGGTGGTTCAGCCGCTCGATGGGCAATCCCATACAGGTTTATGATCGCCAGGCAAACCTCCCGCTTAGCGTCGATCCCCAGGCAACGGGTCATGGCGTCATCATCGAAATCATAGTGCACCGAAGCGCGGAAACCCGTAGCGACGATGGCCAGCACCAGGTTTTCAATCAAATGTCCGGCATCCAGCAGCACATATCGAAAGGCCCGTGCCCTGTATTTCCAGGCGCTCCTGAAAAATATGGCCGTCACCGGCATCGACACCACCGGCAAAGGGCCGCCATGGTTTGTCAGCGCCGCGTCTATCCCTGCAAGCATGGAAACGTCACTGATCTTTTCCAGGGAGGCATCGGGCACCTGAAAGTTGTAAAGCCCGGGATCGAGCCCGTCAACCGATCCGGAAGCGACGTAGATTTCGTTCGGGTAAAGCGCTCCGGCCGAAGGGGAACTTCGAAAAAGCATGGTCTGGCTGCCGTAATGCCTTTTAGCCGTAACGCCGTTGGCCAGCGATAGAATGGTCGCCAGGTCTTCAATATTCATGGCACGATGAGCGGCGGTGGTGTTGCCATCGAACAGATCCACCAGCGATGCCGCAGGCGCTGCCGCCGACGGGTGCAACTCCACGCTGTGAAGCAGATGATAGGCTTTGTGCTGCAAAGGGACATTTTCCCAATCCAGACGGTGGGGTGTCATGCGGTGACGGCTGTAGCGCGTGTGGTTGTGGTAGGTTGCAGCGTTCATACAATTTCCTGCAACGCATTTTTCAATTCCGGGTAGCGGAAGGAGAAGCCGGCCCGCTCGAGCCTGGCGGGAACGGCGCGCTGGCTGTTCAGCATGGCGGCGCCCATCTCCCCGGCCAGAAGCTTCAGCACAAACGCCGGCATTTTCACAAAAGACGGCCTTCCAAGCACACGGCCCAGGGTAGCGGCAAAGGTTTTATACCGCACCACCTGGGGGGCACAAAAATTGAACGGGCCTTCGGCGTCCGCCGTCTCCATCAAAAAGATGGTGGCCGATGCCAGGTCGTCCAGATGTATCCAGGGGAACCAATGTCTGCCGCTGCCCAAGGGGCCGCCGACAAGCAGTTTGAAGGCCGGCAGCATCTTCCCGAGAGCGCCGCCGCCTTTGCCCAGGACCACACCAAAACGCATCAACATCACGCGGGCACCCTTTTCACGGGCTTGCAGGGCTTCTTTTTCCCACTCCCTACAAATGCCGGCCAGGAAATCATCGCCGGGCATTTCCGACTCCTCCAGCGGGTCGTCCCCCCGGTCGCCGTAATAGCCGGCGGCCGAAGCACTCAGCAGGGTCACGTTTTTGCCCGGTTCCAGTGCTTCCACGAGGTTTCTGGTGGTCAGAATCCGGCTGTCGTGCATCCGGGTTTTGTAATCGGCGGTCCAGTAATTGAATATGCTGCGCCCGGCCAGGTTGACTACCACGTCCACGTTTTTCAGGACCCGTTGCCAGTCACCGCTTTTGGTGGTGTCGGCCCGGATACATTCAAAATTTTCACGTCCCGCAAAAGGATGCTCGCCGGATGTGCCCGTGGCCGTTACCTGCCAGCCTTTATCCAGGTAGGTTCTGCAGAGATGAGTCCCAACGAATCCGGTCCCGCCGGTGATGAGTATATGCATGGAGCACCCCCTTTCTTGTTCCGCACACCGGTCACGCCATCGATGCCAGCTGCCGCTCTATATCCTGCTGCTGCACCGCCCCCGGAATGGTGGTGACCAGCTGACCATACTTGAAAAATAAAAGCGTCGGTATGCTCAAGATGTTGAAGCGCGAAGAGGTCATCGGATTCTGGTCCACATTTATCTTGACGACCTTGGCGCGTCCGGCATAGGCCCTGGCCACCCGGTCGAGAATGGGTCCCATCATCTTGCAGGGTCCGCACCAGGGCGCCCAGCAGTCAACGACGACCGGTCCGGGATAAGACAACACTTCCCGTTGAAAGCTGGCATCGGTCACCATGACCGGGCTGCTGTGATAGGTTCTCGCCGGCAGTGGCGACCGGCACTTACCGCACACCGGGCTGTCGTTTATCCGCTGTTTGGGAACGCGATTTTTGGTGTTGCACTTGCCGCACTGTATGATGAAGCTTTCCTGGTTCATGCCCGCGTGGATCTCCTTTTACGCATGTTACCGATTCTTAGAAAAATTCAAGTTTTGATCGGGATGACGCAAAAAACAGTTTACCCACGCTCATCCGCAACCCGTTTTATCAACCCGTCAAACTGCTCCGAGGTCATGATCCCCTCCGCGACAATCACTTCCCGGACGGATTTTCCGCCGCTGTAAGCCTTTTTGGAAAGCGCCGCCGCTCTGTCATAGCCCAGAAGCGGCACCAGGTAAGTGACCATGGCCAGACTTCTTTCCATATAGGCCGCGCATCTTTCCTCATCAGCTTCGATGCCGTTGACACATTTTTCAGCCAGTATGCGGGCACTTTGTCCCAGCAGATCGATGGATTGAAGCAGGTTGTAGGCGATCAGCGGCTGCATGGTATTCAGTTCGAACTGCCCTTTCTGCCCGGCAAAAGTAATGGTCGTGTCGTTGCCGACAACCTGGGCGGCAACCTGGATAACCACCTCCGAAATGACCGGGTTCACTTTTCCCGGCATGATGGAGGAGCCCGGCTGAAGCGCCGGCAGCCGTATTTCCCCCAAACCGCAGCGGGGGCCGGAGGCCAGCCAGCGCAGATCGTCGGCAATTTTTGTCATGCTGACGGCCACGGTCTTCAAGGTCCCGCTCAATTCCACAGCTGCATCCCGGGCGCCCTGGGCCTCGAAACGGCTGTCGGCTTCCATAAACTGCATCTTCTCGCGGTCGTTGATTTTACCGATGACCGCGGCGGCAAAATCAGGGTGCGCGTTCAACCCGGTCCCAACGGCCGTTCCCCCCAGGGGAACTTCTCTGAGGTCTGCGGAGGCCCGGCCAACCCGCCGGATGGCAAGGGCCGTCTGACGGGCATACGCACTGAATTCATCGCCGAGCGACATGGGCACCGCATCCTGGAGGTGGGTTCGTCCGATTTTGACGATGTGACCGAAGGCCGCCGCTTTCTGCATCAACGCCTTTTCAAGGATTTCCAGCTGCGGCAAAAGCGCCCGTTCGACGCCGCCAAGAGCGGCAACGTGCAGCGCCGTCGGGATAACGTCGTTGCTGGACTGTCCGAGATTGACGTGATCATTGGGATGGACCGGGGACCGTCCGCCGATCTTTCCCGTCAGGCGTTCGTTGGCCCGCGAGGCCAGCACCTCGTTCATGTTCATGTTGGTGGACGTGCCGGAGCCGGTCTGAAAAAGGTCAACCACGAACTCCCCGGCCATGCGCCCTGCCATCACTTCACGGGCGGCATCCCCGATAGCCCCGGCGATCTCCCCGTCCAGCAGTCCCAGTTCCGCATTCACCTCGGCGGCAACCATCTTGATCATTGCCAGGGAAGCAATAAAGGCCGCAGGCAGTTGCAGGCCGCTGTGGATGCTGTTCTGCCTGGCCCTTTCCGACTGGGCGCCATAGTAGGCACCGGCCTGAACGGCGACCGTCCCCAACGAATCCTGTTCTTCTCTATAATCCATCCTTGGC
>JAJDNW010000059.1 GCA_022340465.1 Deltaproteobacteria bacterium
AGATTACCCACGCGTTACTCACCCGTGCGCCACTTTACTATCTTCTGCAAGCAGAAGAGTTCTCGTACGACTTGCATGTGTTAAGCACGCCGCCAGCGTTCATTCTGAGCCAGGATCAAACTCTCCAATTAAATCGTATCAGCTGCTGTAAAAGCAACGAATTAACAAAAGACCCAACTCTCAAATAATGTGTCACTATTTAGTTTTCAAAGATCAAGCATTCGGCCTGACATGGCCGCAGGTAACTAAAAAAGTCTATATACATTTTTTAGCCACCCCCTGTCAACAACTTTTTTTATTTTTTTGCAAAGAACAATTTGAAATAAAAACGTGATCGAGTGATCGACAGGTCAGTCCACCATTAGGCGAACCCTGTAAATATAGTCTTTCAAGGCTGGCCTGTCAAGACTATTTGTCACTTTTTTTAAAAGATCCTCGACGGTGCGGATGTCGTCCGATCATCGAAAACGAGCCGCTTTTTACACTCCACCCGGCGGCTTGTCAAGCAATAAAATCGTGTGCCACGATTTTATGAAACGCGACTACGTCGCTCCTTGCGAAATACAAAACGGCAATCCTCGCAAAGAGCCTGTTTGGTGCTTTTGTTCATTTGAAATACGGGGTATTAATCTCTCGCCACGATTTTGTGAAACTTTTTTTTGCCCGACCGCAATAGGATTTCTCCGTCTGAAAGATCCTTTTCCGACACCATTTGATCGATGGCGCCAACACGTTCGTTATTGATATAGGCACCGCCCTGCTCGATGAGGCGCCTGGCTGCGCCCCCGGAATTTACCAGGCCGGTAAGCTGAAAGACTTTGAAAGCCGGCAGCCCGTTGACAAGGTCCTGCCGGGGAAGTGCGGTAGCCGGTACGGTGTCACCATCCAGGCCTGCATCGTCCCTGGGTATCGAGCTCGATGACAGGATGCGCCTGGGGATGGACCTGCCACCGAAGACGCTTGCAGCCGAGCGATGGGCCTTGACGGCTTCCTCGCTGCCGTGCACCAGACTCGTTGTTTCAAAGGCCAGTACGGCTTTGGCCATGTTCAATTCGGCGTCCTTCAGATGCCGGATGCCCCTGATCTCATCCATGGGCAAAAATGTGTACAGTGCCAGGAATCTCTGTATATCCCTGTCATCCACATTTATCCAGTATTGATAATAATCGTAGGGGGTTGTACGCTCCGCATCCAGCCATACGGCACCACCGGCTGTTTTCCCCATTTTTTCACCACTGCTGGTGGTGATCAGCGGCGAGGTGATCCCGTAAGCCTGTTTCCGCTGCATTTTGTGAATCAAGTCGATGCCTGAAACGATGTTGCCCCACTGATCGCTTCCGCCCATCTGCAGCTTGCAGTTCCTGGTTTTAAAAAGCTCCAGAAAATCATAGGCTTGCAGGATCATGTAATTGAATTCCAGAAAACTGAGGCCCTCTTCGGAGTCAAGACGCATTTTACAACTCTCCATCTTGATCATGCGGTTGACGCTGAAATAGCGGCCGACATCCCTCAAGAAATGGATGTAGTTCAGGCCCACCAGCCAGTCGGCATTGTTCAGCATGAGGGCCCTATCATTGGAAAAGTCTATGAATTTGGACAGCTGTTTTTTCAGGGCGGCCACGTTTTCGGCAATGGTTTCCATTGTCAGCACTTTTCTCATTTCGGTCTTGCCGCTGGGGTCGCCCACCAGGCCGGTCCCGCCGCCCACGAGGGCAATGGGCTGGTGACCGTTGCGCTGCATATGGGCCAGCATCATGATCTGAACCAGGCTCCCGATGTGAAGGCTCGACGCCGTCGGGTCGAAACCGATATAGCCGGTGACCCTTTCTCTGTCGAACAGCTCCCGCATCTCCGCGTCGTGCGTTTTCGCTTCAATAAACCCGCGCTCTTCTAAAATATCCAGAACGTTCATTTAGCTTTCCTTTATCACCACATTGATGCTATTTCTCAACAATAGGCGCTCTTTCCAATATTAATGGTGTAACTGGCTTCGCCGTAATTTACTTCGTGCAATTCGCTTCGCTGTAATTTGCGCCGACGCGCCTTATTCATTGTAGCCCATTGCTCTCGGCTAACAGCAACCATAAGTTACGGCCGAAGGGCTAATACCGGCCGCAAGCCAAATTTCGCGTGAAGCGCAAATGACGCCTACTTGTTGGCGTATTCGACCGCGCGGGTCTCCCGGATGACCATCACCTTTATCTGGCCCGGAAATGTGAGGGACTCCTCTATTTTTTTAACGATATCCCGACTCAAAAGAATGGAGTCCTCATCCGAAATGACGTCGCTCTGCACGATGACGCGCAGTTCCCTGCCGGCTTGGATGGCATATGTGTTGGCGACACCATTGAAGCTGTTGGCGATGGCTTCGAGGTCCTCCAGACGTCTGATGTAATTTTCCAGAAGCTCCTTTCGGGCACCCGGCCGGGCTCCTGAAAGCCCGTCGGCCGCCTGCACGAGCAGGGCGTATACCGTCGCGGGCGGAACATCTTCGTGGTGAGCCGCGATGGCGTGCACCACCCGGTGGGACTCACCGAATTTTTTGGCGAGTTTTGAACCGATAACCGCGTGCGGCCCCTCGACTTCGTGGTCGATAGCCTTGCCGATGTCGTGCAGCAATCCCATGCGTTTCGCCAATTTCTCCTTCAAACCCAGCTCGGCGGCCATAATACCGCACAACGAACCGACCTCGACCGAATGCTGCAGGACATTCTGCGCATAACTCGACCTGAATTTAAGCCTCCCCAGGTATTTGATCAACTCAGCGTTGATGCCATGCACACCCAGATCAAAAGCCGCCTGCTCGCCTGCCTCCTTTATGGTGACATCCACTTCCTGCTCAACCTTCTTGACGACATCTTCGATCCGGGCCGGGTGAATTCTGCCGTCGGATATCAATTTCATGAGCGACAGCCTCGCCACTTCCCGCCGCACGGGATTGAAACCGGACAAAATGACCGCTTCGGGTGTATCATCAATAATGAGATCGATTCCGGTGGCGGCTTCGAGAGCCCGAATGTTCCGGCCTTCCCGCCCGATAATTCTTCCCTTCATCTCGTCCGAGGGAAGCTCGACAACGGAGACCGTTCTTTCGGCCACATAATCTCCGGCATAGCGCTGAATGGCGGTCGCTATGATTTTTTTCGCTTTTTTATCAGCCTGCTCTCGGGTTTCGTTCTCGATGCGCTTGATCATTTTGGCGCCTTCATGGCGCGCTTCGTTTTCCATGGCTCGAATCAAAAGCTCTTTGGCCTGTTCGGCCGTCAGACTCGAAATAGCCTCGAGCTGCCGCTTTTGCTCCTCCACCAGGTGCCTGTATTTATTTTCATTGGCTTCGATGTCACTGGTTCTCTTTTTCAGATTTTCTTCCGTCCTGGAAATATCATGATCCCTTTTTTCCAGCTGTTCGAGCTTTTTATCGATATTCTCCTCTCTTGAAATCAGCCACCTTTCCTTCTTTTGCAGCTCAGAACGCGTTTCCTTGGTTTCCGTATCAAATTCGCTCTTCATTTTGAAAAGCCGGTCCTTGGCTTCCAATTGGGCTTCCTTGAGCAGCGTTTCCGATTTTCGTTTGGCGTCTCTGATAATATTCAGCGCTTCCTCTTTTGCAGCCCGCAGTTTCCCGGCCACCACTCTTCCCCTGATCAGATAGGCGATTAGAAAACCGGCCGCAAACCCGCAAACAATCAATATCAAATTGTAATCTTTCATTGTTTCGTCTCCATATATAAATTTCCATGCCCGGCGATGCTTGTCGGGGCATGAAACGTGATTGCTTAACCTGAGTCGAGCCCTTCTCAGATAAAGGGAATTGGGTAAAGAAATAAGGAAAGGTATCGGCGGGTGATGGCGATCCCGCCTGACTGGTGTGGGAACTGCTTCAGGCGGCTCTATACCATGGTCTAAAAAGTACGCATGGAAATCGGATGAACCCCCACCACAGTGCCGTGTTGGCAGGCCTTTGAACCTATCGAATAAAGTGGGCGCCTTTTTGTTTCTTCAGGCTTTTCTGTAAAACCAGAACGTGCACACCAAAACAAGTGAAAGCTCCCGAAAGATAAGTGTTGGGTCAAAGAACATCTTCCAATCACGAACACGGCAGGGGGTCATCCTTTCAGTAACCGCATAAAATAGAAGCGTTGCTTCATCTCCGGCGATCGACAGAAGAGATTCAAACCAAACAGTCGCCATTAGAGAAGTCCGGGAAACGCATTCGCACGACATACAAAGACTATGATCCTGAACGGATCGGCAGCACCATCATGTAGCAACCGTATTCAGCGATTCCAGCAATCCGGTTGCCTTCTCTTCCATGGTTTCCAAAAAATCCGCTTGATTTTCCTTCATCTCAAAATATTCATTCGCTATATTCAGCGCTGCCAGTATCAATATTGCCCTTTTACTGATCGTCATTGATTCGTCGGACAGTTGACTTTCCACCTTGTTAACTGCTTCCTTCAGGTAGTCCGCCACTTCTTTTGCTTTGGAAATATCTTTGTCTGCCTTAAAGGTAAATGGATGCCCGAAAATTTCTATGGTCACGTGTTGGTCCAATGATTATAAAATTACCTTCCCTTAAAAGATGCTTTTATTCATTGCTCCTGACCGGTTTCTGTCACGCCCTCCAGCCTTTCCATCAAATTGTCAATTTTAGTCCGAATCAAGGCCTTGACTTCGGCATGGCGGCCTTCGCTCTCCTCTTTTTCCCGGAGTTGGCTCTCCAGCCGTCCGACTTTGTCGCTAAGCTCGGCATTCGCGGCTTCAAGTTCTTTGCAGGCCCCTATAAGTTTCTCCACTCTTTTTTCAATTTCATCGAACTGATTCAGTATCGTATTGTTGTCCAAGAATTCACCTCATTCGTTGTTGTTCAGTATAATCTTTTAATTCACTCAAAGTCAAGATTTTTCATATTGTCTTTTCTTTCAGCACGTTCTCGACAAATTCAAGGTCATCGACCGAATTGACACCTGAAACTTCCAGGTTGTCCTCACCGACCAGAACGCCCATCTTTTCCTGGCGTTGATAGCCGATACCGATAATGTCGGTCAGATAAAACTCCCCTTGGGCATTGTCGGGAGTCAGTTGCCTCAAAGACAGTTTCAGAAATTCGCGATTAACACAATATATACCTGAATTTATAAGTGTAATTTCCTTTTCGGTTTCCGACGCGTCGGCCTCCTCCACGATCCTGGACAAATTGCGCTTTTCATCGACAACGACCCGGCCATACCCCCGGGGCTGCTCGACATTGACGGCAAGCAGCGAAATCGTGCGCGCATTGCTCCTGTGATCCTCCAGAAGCCTTGCCACTGTCTTTTTTCGCAAAAGGGGAACGTCGCCACACAGAATCAGGACATGCTCGACAGATTCGGGAATCCCCGGCATCGCGCACAGAACGGCATGCCCGGTGCCCAGTTGACGCTCCTGATGCGCAAACCGCACCCCGGGGATTGCCGCCGAACAAATATGCATCACCGCCTCGGCCTGGTGCCCGACTATCACCAGGACGTTTTCTTCCGCCACACCGGCTGCCGTTTCAAGCACGTAGCTGATCATGGGGCGGCCGAGAAGGGGGTGCAGAACCTTGGCCTTGTCCGATTTCATACGGGTGCCGAGTCCTGCGGCCAAAATCACGGCGGCGACATTCGTGCCCATCGTTTCCTATACCCCCAGTAAAAAAAGGGTAAACCGCCATAATGGTTTACCCTTTTTAATTTTAGATATCATTATGTTATTGGTGATGACTCACCACAACATACGAAAGTTTTATCGCGTCTGTGCAAGCTTGAGCCTCTGCAGCGCCCGTTCGAGCGCCGCTTTCGCCCTGGTAAAATCGACCGATTCTTTTTTGCGTTCCGCCGCCAGCCGTTTTTCCGCACGTTCCATAGCGGCTTTGGCACGCTCTAAATCGATGTCGCGCCTCCGCTCTGCCGATTCGGCCAGAACGGTCACCTTGTCCGGAAGCGCCTCGGCAAACCCGCCGCTCACAAAAACAAAGCGCTCCGCGCCACCGGCATCGGTGTATCGCAGGGCACCTGTCTTCAATGTCGTGAGAAACGTTGTGTGGCCGGGCAGTACGCCGAACTCGCCCAAGTTGCCGGGGGCAACCACGATCTTGGCTTCTTCATCCACGACAGCCATTTCTGGGGTAACCACTTCTAGTTTTATGTTTTGGGCCATGCTTTAAAACCTCTTCGCTTATTCCTCGGACAGTTTCTTGGCCTTCTCGAGCACGTCTTCGATGTCTCCGACCATGTGAAAGGCCTGCTCAGGAATATCGTCGTGAACGCCGTCGATAATTTCCTTAAATCCCTTAACCGTGTCTTCTATTTTGACATAAGAGCCCGGCGTGTTGGTGAACACCTCGGCGACATGGAAGGGCTGGGACAGAAATCTTTCCAGTTTACGGGCCCTTGAGACGGTGATCTTGTCCTCGTCGGAGAGTTCGTCAATACCCAGAATGGCAATAATGTCCTGGAGCTCGGTGTATTTCTGCAGAATCTGCTGCACGGAGCGCGCCACATGATAGTGTTCTTCACCGATGTAAGCGGCATCCAGAATGCGTGACGTAGAGTCCAACGGGTCCACAGATGGATAAATGCCCTTTTCCACCAGTTTACGCGAAAGCACCACGGTTCCGTCCAGATGGGCAAATGTGGTTGCCGGGGCCGGGTCCGTCAAGTCGTCCGCCGGTACGTAAACGCACTGGACAGCGGTGATCGATCCCTTGTCGGTTGAGGTGATCCGCTCCTGCAGCTCACCGAGGTCAACGGCCAGTGTCGGCTGGTAGCCAACGGCCGAGGGCATCCGTCCCAACAGGGCGGAAACTTCGGATCCGGCCTGGGTGAAGCGGAAAATGTTGTCGATGAAGATCAGCACGTCCTGCCCTTCGACATCCCTGAAATACTCGGCAGCCGTCAGGGCCGACAGGGCGACTCTCGCCCGTGCGCCGGGAGGCTCGGTCATCTGGCCGTAAATCAAGGCAGCCTTGGGAAGAACGCCGGCTTCCTTCATTTCATGATATAGGTCGTTGCCTTCGCGGGTTCTCTCCCCCACGCCGGCAAACACCGAAATACCGCCGTGCTGCAGGGCGATGTTGTTAACCATTTCCATCATGATAACGGTTTTGCCCACGCCTGCGCCGCCAAACAGTCCCATTTTCCCGCCGCGGGGAAACGGAACCAGGAGGTCGATAACCTTGATCCCGGTTTCGAGCACGCGGACGGTGGTATCCTGCTCTGTAAACTTGGGCGCTTGACGATGGATCGGAAGGGTCTTCTCCTGGCTGACCGGCCCGAGTCCGTCAACCGGACGCCCCACAACGTTGAGAACACGTCCGAGACCGGCTTCCCCGACCGGCATCATGATCATTTCGCCGGTGTCTTTGACTTCCTGACCGCGGGTCAGTCCATCGGTTACGTCCATAGCGATGGTCCTTACGACATTGTCCCCCAGATGCTGGGCTACCTCGACAACAAGATTGTCCTCTTCGTCGCTGATGGCCGGGTTGGAAATCAGAAGAGCCGTATAAATCGTCGGCAGATTGCCCTGCTCAAATTCGACGTCGACGACAGGTCCTAATACCTGCGTTATTTTACCTATGTTTTCTCCCATCAAAAGACCTCCAAATGTTATCTGTTTTCCGCTACCCGGTGCTGGGGATGAGCAGCACCCGGTGGCTGTGGTTCAATCATCAACCTTTCAACGCTTCGGCGCCGCCGACAATGTCCATAAGTTCCGCTGTAATCGCTGCTTGGCGCGCTTTGTTGTACGCCAGGGTAAGGTTTTCCAGCATGTCGTTGCAGGCCTTGGTGGCGTTGTCCATGGCGGTCATTCGTGCGGCATGCTCACTCGTGGAGGTTTCCAGCAGTGCGCTGAACAACTGCACGTAGACGTTCCGGGGCAGCAAGTCGCTCAACAATTCCTCGGCGGAGGGCTCACAAATATGCTCCGCCAGGTAAGGTGCGTCCGCATCGGCTTCCTGGTCCTCCTTCTCGATGGGCGGAATGGGCAATACCTGTTTGGCGACAGGCAGTTGCCTGCCCATGCTCACGAACTCCGCGTAGACGACATACACCTCGTCATACCTATCTTCCAGGAATGCGTCCACCAGTTTGCGTCCCTCGGTGGAAGCGACGTTGAACCCAATCTTGGTTCCAATGACGCCCAGATGTTCGTCGACCCTTTCAAAGCCGTTTTTCCGACACCAATCCCTTCCCTTTTTTCCGAAATTGGTAAAGGAAAAGGTAACGCCTTCGGCGGCCTTTGCCTGCATCAGCGCCTTTGCCTTTTCGGCGATGTTCACGTTGAACCCACCGCACAAGCCCCTGTCCGAAGTACACATAACGATGTGTATCTTCTTGGCATTCTCCCTGGGGACCAGCAGGGGACTGGCCTCGTCACCGGCCTTTTCGGCCAGGCTTCCCAGCACTTCGGCAAATTTCCCGGCATAGGGGCGGAAGTTTTCCATGCTGTCCTGCGCACCCCTCAGGCGGGAGGTAGCCACCATATTCATGGCCTTGGTGATTTGTTTCGTCTTTTTAACAGCGGATATTTTCAGCTCGACGTCTTTTAAACTTGGCATTTAACTTGGCCCTTATCTAAATTATCGCTTACGATTTTACGTGGAATCCTGGTTATCCTTCCTGTCAATTCAGCCCAACGCGGCATGGCGCCCGCGGTTTTCCAGGCTATTTGATCGTATCTTTGAACTCTTCGTTGTAAGCGGTCAAAGCCTCTTTGAGCGTGCCCTCGATATCGTCGGTGATTTCCTCTTTTTCGGCGATGTCCTTGTATAACTGCGGGTAGCGCTCTTCTATAAAGGTGTAGAGACCTAATTCATATTTTTCCACGACATTCGCAGGAAATTTATCCAGAAAGCCCTTGGTTCCGGCGTAAAGGATGATCACCTGTTTTTCCAGCGAAAGCGGCTGGTACTGCGGCTGCTTCAGCACCTGCACCAGGCGTTCCCCGCGCGTTAGCTGGCGCTGGGTTGCGGCGTCCAGGTCGCTGCCGAAAGCGGCAAAAGCTTCGAGCTCCCTGAACTGGGCCATGTCCAGCCGCAGGGTACCGGCCACCTGTTTCATGGCCTTGACCTGGGCGGAGCCACCCACGCGTGAAACCGAGAGGCCCACGTTGATCGCCGGGCGGATACCGGCAAAGAACAGGGCCGGTTCCAGGTAAATCTGCCCGTCGGTAATCGAAATAACGTTCGTCGGAATGTAGGCGGAAACGTCGCCGGCCTGGGTTTCGATGATCGGCAGGGCGGTCAAGGAACCCGCCCCCAGTTCGTCGTTCAGCTTGGCAGCGCGCTCGAGCAGTCTGGAATGGTTGTAAAAAATGTCGCCCGGGTACGCTTCACGACCCGGCGGACGCCGCAGCAGGAGAGAGACCTGGCGATAGGCCGCGGCCTGCTTGGACAAGTCGTCATAGATAATGAGTGCGTGCTGTCCCTTGTCGCGAAAGTATTCACCCATAGCACAGCCCGCGTAAGGCGCCAGGTACTGCAGCGTCGCGGGGTCCGAGGCGCATGCCGACACGATGGTGGTGTATTCCATGGCCCCGTTTTTCTCCAGTACGGCGTGCACCTGGGCCACCGTGGACTTCTTCTGCCCGCAGGCCACGTAAATACAGTAAATGTCGGTGTCCTTCTGGGCAAGAATAGCGTCGATGGCGCAGGCCGTCTTGCCGATCTGCCGGTCACCGATGATCAGCTCGCGCTGGCCGCGACCAACCGGGGTCATGGCGTCCACCGCCTTAAGGCCGGTGTACATGGGCTCGTGCACGCTTTTTCTGGCAATAACACCCGGGGCGACCATCTCCACCCGGCGGAACTCCTGGGAATCGATGGGCCCTTTCCCGTCCAACGGCTCCCCCACACCAGAAACAACGCGGCCCAGTACGGCCTCGCCGACCGGCACCTGGGCGATCCGGCCGGTACGCTTGACCATGTCACCCTCTTTGATGTGGATGTCTTCGCCCATAACTGCAATACCCACATTGTCCTCTTCGAGGTTCAGCACCAACCCGAGAATCCCGCCGCCAAACTCGACCAGCTCCAGCGCCATGGCTTTTTCGAGACCATACACCCTGGCGATGCCGTCACCTACAGACAGGACCACGCCGGTTTCGCTGAGTTCAACTTTCTTGTCATAATCTGTGATCTGCTCTTTAATAATCTGACTTATTTCTTCGGCTCTTAGTTCCATTAGACACTTTCACCCCTTTTTAAAGATTCTCTCATATTGAGTAGCTGTGTTTTTATGCTTCCATCCAAAACAAGATCCCCGATCCGGGTCACGATGCCGCCGATGAGGGTCGGATCATGTTCGATCTTCAGTACGATATCTTTACCCGTCCGCTTGGACAGGGATTCACGAATCTTCTCGACGGCCTCGGATGAAAGCTCGGTGGCCGAAACCAGGCTGGCCCGCGCGACCCCCTTGAGCTCGTCGGCCAGCTTCTGGTAGAACTCATTGATATTGCCGATAAATCCCAACCGGCCTTTCTCGAAAACCAGCAGCAGAAACGAGTTCATCACCTTGGACAGATTCATCTTTTCGATGACCGATTCCAGTACCTTCCTGCGCCCGGCGGCGTTGTAGAGGGGATTGACCAACGCCTGCTCCAGCGTTTTTTCCCTCTGTATCAGTTCTGCAATCCTGTTCAGCTCTTCCTTGTAGGTTTCCGTTTGACCGTCCTCCTTACCTATCATCAGAAGCGCCTTGGCATAACGCCTTGCAACAGCTAAATTTTTCACTATGCCACCACCTTCTCTAAGTATTCGTCAACCAGTCTGTCCTGATCTTCGGCATTGATTTTTGTCTTGATGATTTCTTCGGCTTTGGCCAGCGCCTTCTGCAAAATCTCTTCCTGCAGTTGATCCTTGGCCTGCTGAAATTCGTGCTCGATGTGTTTTTTGGCCTGTTCTTCCAGCTTTACGGCCGTCGCCTCGGCCGCTTCTATAATGCGTACCTTGGCTTCTTCGCCCTGCTTTACGTATTCCGCAATCAGCCCCTCGGCTTCCTTATCCAGCATGGAAAGCCGTTCGTTGTATTCGGACAGCTGCTTTTCGGCTTCGGCTTTTTTGGCCTCCAATTCCTCGAGCTGCTCCTTGATGCCCGTTATGCGTGCATTCAATGCGTTCGACAGGGGTTTTTTGAGAAGAAAGAAAAGCGCGATGAAAAGCACGGCAAAATTCATGACACGGTAGGTATCGGTGGCAATCCACCCCTTGGGAGCCGCTTCACCATGGCCCTCGCCGCCCTCTGATGCAAAAACAGCGCCTAGGTTGAATACCAGCAGCGCCACCACCACCATAACCGCACATGAAAGCATTACCTTCTTATTATATTTCCGGTGAAAACCAGAACACCTCATCAGACAGCCCTCCCGAGTATCTTTTCACTGATAATGTCCGCGAAGCTGTCGACCTCTTTGATCAGTGCTGTCTTCACGGCTTCCGTGTCTTCGGCGATTTTGGCCCTCACCCCGGCAAGGTCGGCCTGGGCCTGATCACTAATCTTGTCGATGATGGCTTTTTCTTCTTCGGAAGCTTCCTGAAGAAGCGCCTCCTTTTGTTTCAGCCCTTCTCCCCGGGCGTCCTTCAGGCCTTTGGCAAAAGCTTCATCCTGGGATGTCGCCTCCTTCTGGGTGCTGTCGATATTCTCCTCGAGACCCTCGATTTTGGCCTTGCGTTCCAGCAGTATTTTTCTGATGGGTTTGAAAAGGAGGATGTTCAGTATGAAGATCAGGAAGATAAAGTTGGCAACCTGGACGAGAACGGTCCAATCGGGAATGACGGTAATACCGCCTGCTGCGAAGGCGGAGCCGGCAGGATTCAAGAGCAATGCAGCCGGGAGCCACATCAGATGGATTTTCAGTATCCGCTTTAAATTCGGGATTCGGAAAATATCCGATTTTTGCATATAGGAGCCTCCGTTCTGTAACTTATATTCGGGATTTGCAGCGGCACACCGCTACTGGATATGATCCAAACTCGGCGGTCTATAACATCACGCACAATTAATTGTCAAAGGTTTTTTGTAAATTTTTTGGCCCCTGAAACAGCTGTGAACATGGATTCGCCAAGGCCTCAGTCTTCTTTTACCGGAGGCGCGGAAGGCTTTTCCATTATGCATTTTCCATTGAAGACGACCCCCGATTCGATACTGATGACCGGTGCCTTAACGTCGCCGGTGATACGCGCGGGCGGATACGCTTCGATGCGTTCCTTGGCCTCGATGCTACCGTGGACCTCACCCTTGACGATGATATGGTCCACCTGAACTTTAGCCTGAATCACCGCCTTGTCGCCGATGATCAACGTTCCCCCCCGGCTGTTGATCTGCCCCTGCACGTTTCCGTCGAGGCGAATGGTACCCTGAAATTCGATTGTTCCGTCCACACTGGTTCCATGGCCCAAAAAAGTGGATATGGTGTCTGATGATTGTTTTTCCTTTTTCATATTCTCCTCGTGCAGCGGTTCCCGGTATAAGGTTTTCGGTATACGGCTAAAGGCTCAAGCCCACATTTCACGTTTAACATCTCACGTCTCACGTCTCACGTTTCAGCTTTTCTCAAACATGAACCGCCGCATGCTGATGTTCATCAGGATGCCGATGCACACCATCATGGTGACGATGGACGACCCGCCGTAACTGACAAAGGGCAGCGGCACGCCGACCACCGGCATCAGCCCCATGACCATCCCGATATTGATCAGCACCTGCCAGGCGATCAGTGCGGTAACACCCACAGCCAGGATGGTTCCGAAATTGTCCCTGCAGCCGTAGGCCACGTTCAACCCCCATAGAATAAGGAGCAGAAAGAGTATCAAGAGAACGGAGGACCCCAGGAAGCCCCATTCCTCCGCCAGTACGGAAAAAATGAAATCCGTGTGCTGTTCCGGCAAAAAAGAGAGCGCATTCTGGGTGCCCTTGAGGAACCCCTTGCCCCCTATCATACCGGACCCGATGGCGATTTTGGATTGGATGATATGGTAGCCGGCTCCCAAGGGATCCCTGTCCGGGTTCAGAAATGTGAGAATACGCTGCTTTTGATAACCCTTGAGAAAAAACCAGACCAGAGGCACGGAAACCATGCCGGTGACCAGAATGCCGACAAACGTACGCCTTTCGATCTTGACGAAAATGGTCACGGACGCGGCGATCAGCACAATGAGCATGGCGGTGCCCAGGTCGGGCTGTTTGACGATCAGGACAAACGGAACCAGGGTGTAGACCACAGGCGTAATCAGCCCCTTCAGGGTCATGCCCCGTTCGTTGGCATACTGTGAATAATACCTTGCGAGCACGATTATCACGGCCACCTTAGCGATTTCAGACGGTTGGATGGATATCGGCCCCAATATCAGCCAGCGCTTCGAGCCGCCGGCCAGTTTGCCGAAAATCAAAACAGCCAACAGCAGGCCGTTGGAAGCCGCGTAAATCACATCCGCCCATTTTTCGATGCTTTTGTAGCTGATCAAAAACGAGACGATCATGGCTGCAAAGCCGATTCCGTACCACATCAACTGCTTCACATAAAGGGTATGGGGTGCTGTACCGCCTGCGGTTACCGCGCTGTAAAGGGTCGTGAGACCGCAACCAGCCAGCAAAACCACCAGCCCCAAGAGCCCCCAGTCAAAATATTGCACCAGGCGCCGGTCGAACATCATGATCTGACTCCTTCCTAAGTCGAGCGTCCTTTATTATATGGGTGCCGTCTATCCGTTTGCCGATTTCGCATCCGTCTCTTCGGCATGATCGACAAGCGCATCCTCCCCCAGATTGTCCAGGTAGAACTGAATAACCGCCCTGGCGATGGGCGCCGCCGCCGACGATCCATGCTCGCCGTGCTCCACGATGACGGCCACGGCTATGCGGGGCGCTTCTGACGGCGCATAAGCCACGAACCATGCGTGATCCTTAAAGCGGTGCGCGTCCTCGACTTCGGCCTTCGAACCGTCTTCCCTGCCTTCATCTCTGGCCACGACCTGAGCGGTTCCGGTCTTCCCGCTCATTTCAAAGCCCTTCAGGCGGCTACCCCGGGCGGTTCCCCTTTTGCCGTTGACCGCCCCCCACAACCCATGCCGGACGATGGCAAGGGTTTCGGGCTTGATATTGATGCGGTTGGTCACATGGGGCTCCCCGCTCTCCAGCACATTCCCGTCCGCCGTTTCTATGGCGCTGACGATAAGCGGGCGATACAGGGTTCCACCGTTGGCGATTGCGGCGATCAGGGTGGACATCTGCAGGGGCGTTACCAGGTCGAACCCCTGCCCGATGGCAATCGGCAGCGTCTCCCCTCTCTGCCATGGTTCGCCGAAGCGCTTGCGCTTCCATTCCGACGTGGGGATCAACCCCCTGGCCTCGTTGTCCAGCTTTATCTTCGTACGCGACCCCAGGCCGAGCGCCCTGGCATATTCGGCCAGCTTGTCAACGCCTACGGCTTCGCCCACCTGGTAGAAAAAAACGTCGCATGACTCGGAGATGGCCCTGTAGATGTCGACCTCGCCATGTCCGCCCCGCCGCCAGCACCTGAAAACCCGGTTACCGAAAACATAGTGCCCGGGGCAATTGATGATGGTGTCCTTGTCGATTACGCCTTCTTCCAGGCCGGCGATGGCCGTGACGATTTTATAGGTCGATGCGGGCGGGTATTCCCCCTGCAGCACTTTGTTGGTCATGGGATGGTCCGGATTGGACAACAGGCTGTTCCACTCGTCGTGGGACAGGCCGCTGACGAAAGCATTCTGGTCAAAGGTCGGATTGCTGACCATGGCCAGAATTTGCCCGTTTTCCGGATTTATCGCCACGACAGCACCCACCTTGTCCCGCAGCAGCGATTCGGCCAGCTTCTGAAGCCTGGAATCGATGGTCAGGAAAAGATTCTTCCCGGGGCGGGCGTCCACGGTTTTCAGCACGCGCACCACCTGCCCCCGCACATTGACCTCCACCTGCCGGCCACCCCGCTCCCCCCTCAACTGGTTCTCGTACGATTTTTCCACTCCGAACCGGCCGATGTAGTCGCCGACCCGGCACGCTTTGTATTCATCCGATTCGAGTTCGTCGGCATTGATTTCGCCCAGATACCCGATGAGATGGGAAGCGTGCATGCTGTTTATGTAATGCCTGACAGGCCTGATGTTGATGACCACGCCCGGCAGGTCATACCTGTGGACCTCCACCGTGGCCATGGCATTGCGGCCGATGTCCCGCTTGATAAAGATGGGCTTGTAGGAGGGCACGCCTTTGGTCGACTTGATTTTTTCTTTTATCTCCCCGACGGGTATGTTCATGTAGTCCGCCAGTTTACTGACGGTCTCGTCCAACGGCTTGGCATCCTTCAGTATTATCCCCAGGTCGAAGGATGGCCGGTTGTCGACCAGGGGGGAGCGGTTGGCGTCAAAAATAAGCCCCCGGGGAGCGTCCACGCTTTGCAGCCGAATGCTGTTGTTCTGGGACAGCCGCCGGTAGTCCCCCCCTTCGATGATCTGCAGATAAAACACCCGCACGAACAAAACGGAAAAGGCCACCGCTATGCATAGAACCACACCCGTGGTGCGTTGGTTGAACCAGTCGCTGTTAACCGTTTTGAGATAATGTTTCAATTAGGCGAACTCTTTTTCCCTGGATTTAACAAACTTTTCCAACCTGTCGTCCACATATCTGATCGACAGAATCACTATCGGCCCGGTGAACAAGGCCCACAATGCCTGGCCGGCAACGGTCGTGAAGGCACTTTCCGGGATGGTCGCGCCGGTGTCCAGAAGCGCCGTGATGCCGAACATGACGAGATTTTCAAAAACCACCCCGAAAAGGGCCACCACCGGTAAAAGCAGGAGATTGTTTTTGCGTATGAAAAGGGTCATGCCCGTCACGCACAGGTAAAGCCAAAAATAGACGGTCGCATACATGCCGAAAATCCCCCCGGAGAAGACGTCCATGACCATACCGAAAAATAGAACCATGGGGATGCTTTCTCGGGGAGACCTGAAATAAGCCAGATAGATGACAAAAACGACCAGAAGGTCATAAAAGCTCGACAGCAGGTCTGAATAAGGTGCGATGGTGGTTTGGAACACCACCATGCAGAAACAAATCAATATGTGAAAGATGTAAATCATTGGTCAACGATATCGGGCTTCTCCGGCGGATCGAGGACAATCAGCACCTCTTCGAGCTTTTCGAAATCGGCATAGGGCGTCACCGACAACTGCTGAAAAATGCCCGAATCGGGCCGGTTGACCTCATCGACATATCCGATGCGGATACCTTTGGGAAATACGCCGTCCAGGCCGGAGGACACGACCACATCGCCGACGTGAATATCGTGTTTGCGCAGCACGTACTGAAAGAGGAGCCGCCCTGACGCCTCGCCCTTGACGATGCCCCTGGCCCTGTTGCGCTGGATCAATGCATCCACTGCGCTGTTCTGGTCGATAACCAGCAGAATTTTGGCATATTTTGCTGAGACCTCGGTGACCAGCCCGGCAATGCCTTCCGCAATCACCACGGGCATGCCCCGGGCGACACCTGCCTGGCTGCCTTTATTGACGATGATGGTCTTGAACCACGGTGACGGGTCCCGGCCGATCACCTCGGCCGCCACCACTTTCTTCTGCAGAGCCTCTTTGAATTCAAACAGTTTTTTCAAACGCGCATGGGAAAGCTCCATTTCGATCAACTGGTTGTTTCTCGCTTCCGCCTCCTGCAGGGAGCGGTTCAAGCGGACGTTTTCCTTCGAAACCGATACCAGGTCAAAATAGTGCTTCCAGATATTCTTGACGAAGTTGATGCTGTTGGAAACGACTTCCTGAAAAGGCGAGATAATGGAAATGGTGACGCGACCGATCCCTGTTGAAGACGTCTGGCGCTTGCTGTTGACGGACAGGACGATGACATTGACGGCGATCAGAACGATGGCCCCAACGATCATGACCATTTTCTTTGAAAACATTAAATCAGCGACCTCCGGCAGAGCCAGGGGCATGAGGATGGGCGATGATATGAGCCCAATCTGCCCTCGGCGCTGATTAGGTAATGATGACCTGTTTGAGTATTTCGATGCTGTCGAGCGCCATACCCGATCCCAGCGCCACGGTCGACAGGGGGTCTTCCGTCACGGTAATGGGCAGACCGCTCTCTTCCCGCAGGAGCTTGTCCAGGTTTTTAAGCAGGGCGCCGCCGCCTGTCAGCACAATACCGCTGTCCACAATATCGGCCGCCAGTTCCGGGGGCGTTTGCTCCAGGGCGATTTTTACCGTTTCCACGATGGCATCGATCTGTTCCGAAATGGCGACCCGGATCTCCTCCGAATCGATAGCGAGAATCTTGGGAATGCCGCTCACCAGGTCCCTTCCCTTGACTTCGATGGTGGAGATGTCCTGGGGGTCCGGGTAAGCGTTGCCGATGGTGGTTTTTATGATTTCCGCGGTTCGCTCGCCGATGAGAAGATTGTATTTCCTTTTGATGTATTGGATGATTGCCGAGTCCATCTTGTCCCCGGCCACCCTGAGCGAACGGCTGTACACGATACCCGCCAGGGAGATGACCGCCACTTCCGTGGTTCCGCCGCCGATGTCCACGACCATGTTGCAGGTCGGTTCCGTAATGGGGAGGTCGGCGCCGATGGCCGCCGCCATGGGTTCCTCGATCAGGAACACTTCACGGGCTCCCGCCGATTCAGCCGATTCCCTGACCGCCCTTTTCTCCACCTGGGTGATGCCGGAAGGCACGGCGATGATAATCCTGGGTCGGACGAACGTACGCCGGTTATGCACCTTTTGGATGAAATGGCGCAGCATAGCCTCGGTGACTTCGAAATCTGCTATCACGCCGTCACGCATCGGACGGATGGCGACGATGTTGCCGGGCGTCCTTCCAAGCATGTTCTTGGCCTCCAAACCCACGGCCAGCACCCTGTTTTTCAGACGTGCATCGGTTCGGACCGCTACGACCGACGGTTCGCTCAGGACAATGCCCTTGCCCTTGACATAGACCAGTGTGTTTGCCGTTCCCAGATCGATGGCCAGGT
Organism: Deltaproteobacteria bacterium; assembly: GCA_022340465.1. NCBI lineage: Bacteria > Pseudomonadati > Myxococcota > Myxococcia > Deltaproteobacteria bacterium. Next base: position 18,040 of record JAJDNW010000059.1, read on the forward strand.
CGCTGGAAAACACGCCCAGAAATTTGTCGAAGAAAAAATTCATAATCCCTCGTTTCTGTAATTATGCTGAAATGAGCCCACAGATGATGAGGATCGCCTTCGATCCGATACCGCCGTGTGAACGGCACGCGTGACATTCCAGGCACGGTTTGGATCGCAAGAGAAGATCGGTTTTCCCTCCTCATTAAAGCGTAACAGCTATCAAAAATATCAGGCAATTACAACAACAAATTATGAGTGAAAGCCAAATGACCTGCGCAGCACCAATGACAACCGGAGGCGTTTGACCGCCGAAGGCCCAATAGCACGCAACGCATTAATTACAAGACGGTTTCCATGACCGCATCGTGTATTTGCGGTCTGAAGATTTTGATCTTTTGGTTCTCGCGGGTAGGGTGAACGCGATTGGTCAGCAGCACGATGATAATCTGGCGGTCGAGATCCATCCAGAAAGAGGTGCCGGTGAACCCGAGGTGTCCGACGCTGTTATCCGAAAAATAGCGCCCGCTCGCGGATCCCTCCCGGCTCGGTCTGTCGAACCCCAGGGCGCGTTCACCACCCGGGTTGAAATTCAGAAAGGCGCGCACCCCTCCACCGGACAGCACCTTGCTGGAAGCATTGCCGGAATAGGCACATGCGAGATCCCAAAGAAGCGTGTGGACGGCGGCCGCAGTCCCGAAAAGGCCGGCGTGCCCGTCGACGCCGCCGACGGCAAAGGCATTTTCGTCGTGCACCTCGGCGCATACCAGCCTTTTTCGCCAGGGGCATATTTCGGTGGGGGCGAACTCGTGGCCCGCCCGCAGGCTTTCCGCCCTGAGAAAGAACAGGTCCCCTATCCCCATGGCACGATAGATCTCCCCTTCGACCAGCTTGTCGAGTTTAGAGCCGGCGGCCTCCTCCACCATCCGGCGCAGCAGCATGAACCCCGGATCGCTGTAAACGGTATTCCCGCCGGCAGGAGACACGAGGGGCTCGGCAAGCAGCTTTTCCACCAGCTCTGCATCCCTCTCGACCGCCGTTTGGCCGCAAAGCTCGCGAAAGTACGGCCGGTAATCCGGCAGCCCCGAGCGGTGTGCCAGAAGATTTTCCACCGTGATGGCGGCTTTTTCCGTTTCTCGGAACGCCGGCAGGAGCTCTCCGACCTGCCGGCCGGGGGCCAGCTCCGCCCGGTCGATCAGGTGGATGACCGCCAGGGAGGTGGCCAGCGGTTTGGTGAGCGAAGCCAAGTCGTAAACGGTGTCCAGACGGACCGATTTTCCCGACCCGTAGTCTGTCCTGCCGAACGCCTCCCCCACGACGATGTCACCCCGCTTTGAAGCTATCAGTACACCGCCGGGAAAAACCTTGTTTTCAAGCGCATTGTTGATTAGTTCTGTTATGGATTCCGCCACCATTGCAATCTTTTTACCTAAGTTCGACTCAAGTCACCGCCGGTTCCAGGAATGCCAGCCGCTGCCGTTCGGTATCCAGCTCTGCCGGAATGCCCAGGGGAATCGTCCGGTTGACGGGGCCGTGGCCGATGGCGAACCCGGAGAGTATCGGGATGTCCACGTCGTTAAAAATATCCATGACGATCTTCGACACGTCGCCGGGCGGGCCGCAATCATCGAACGTCCCCAGGGCCAGGCCGGCCATGCCCTCGAAACAGCCGGCCATGCGCATGTGATAGAGCATGCGGTCGATTCTGTACGGTGCTTCGCCGATGTCCTCGAGGAAAACGATTCTGCCCCTGAAATTCGGCGCGTACGGTGTTCCGACCAGGTGGCACAGGGTTCTCAGATTCCCGCCGGTCACGATCCCGGTGCAGCGACCCGGCCGGAGTGTCTCTCCCCCGTTAGCCTGGAGTTCGATCGGTTCGTTCGACGTCATGGCCGCGGCCAGGCTCCCTTGCGTCTCCTGGTCGCCTTTGCCCAGGGTGGTGAGCACGGGCCCGTGAAATGCCACTGCGCCGCCCCTCTCCACCATGGTCACCAGCAGGGCGGTGATGTCGCTGAAGCCGATAAAAAATTTGGGGTTGGCCTGAAGCGCGTCAAAAGCGATATGATCCAGCAGCCTCATAGAGCCGTATCCGCCCCGGGCACAGAAAATACCGTTGACATTTTTATCGCTGAGCATCCGGTTCACCAAACCAGCCCGGTGGCGGTCGGGGCCGGCGAGAAACCGGCCCTGCCTGGACAAGCCGTCGGGAAGGAACACCCGGTACCCCATGTTCTCAAGCACGGCCACACCCTTTTCAAAAAGTGCCTGGTCAAAGGGGCTCGCAGGTGCGACCACGCCGATGGTGTCACCGGGCGTAAGACGGGGAGGCTTTTTAATCGTTTGCTGCCGCACCATTATGATCCGTAATTTAAAAAAAGATACAGTGAAAGAAACAAGCAAAAACCTTAATCCATTAAATTTAAACATAAAATTAATGCTCAAGCAAATATTAATTTCAAGCGGTTAAAATAGACGCAATCTTGCGGGGAATGGTTGACAGGTCTTCGATGGGGTGCTAATAGGGTTTGTTTGCGTCGGGGCGTAGCGCAGTCTGGTAGCGCACTTGAATGGGGTTCAAGGGGTCGGAGGTTCAAATCCTCTCGCCCCGACCAAATTATACTTATAATATTAATAAGTTATGCGAATGCCGATTTCATCAGAAATCGGCATTTTTGCGTTTTGTGACCAAACTGTGCCCAACAGGATTTTAGGTGAACGTTTTTACCTTATATGTTAGAGGGTAAATTGATTGGTTTTATGGTATCTGTAACGAAGCCTCTATGTGAGCCGGAGGTGATAACATCCATCGGTACCATCTATTATTTCATGCCGAAAGGCACGATGGCCTCCATATATCTGTACCACAGAAGCACCCATTTCTTGACCCCTCTTTCCAAATAATGTATGTATCTCATATTCCACCTAAATCACACTTGATCTGAAGCTGAATTTCCACAATTGAGCCTGAGTTAATCTCATTCTCGACCTGTTCTTACCTTTCCAAGACGTATCATCTTCAATTAACCTACAATTGCAGAAATGAAGGTGATCTCCATGCCCAAT
>JAJDNW010000060.1 GCA_022340465.1 Deltaproteobacteria bacterium
TACTTGAGTTGGAGAGCTGCTCAACAAACTCAACGAACTCAATGAACTCAACAAACACAACAAACTCAATGAACACAATGAACTCAACAAACTCAATGAACACAACAAACACAACAAACTCAATGAACACAACAAACACAACAAACTCAATGAACTCAACAAACCCAACGAACTCAATGAACTCAACAAACACAACGAACTCAATGAACACAATGAACTCAACGAACTCAATCAACACAACAAACGCAACGAGCAACATCTTTCCAGGGTGAAACCAGAGACAGGCCTTGCAGCCCGGGTATTTACGCGTAGGTCCCGTAATCCATCACCGCCTGAACGGCTGCCTCTACGTTTTGCGGCGGCGTTGTCGCCCCCAGGTTGCACAGGTACAGGGCGAAACCGCCGTTCCTGCCTCCGACTTCCACGTAATGCCGCGTGCGTTTCCTGATCTCTGCAGGGCTGCCATGGGCCAGAAAAGCGGCGCCGATGCCCAACACCAGCGGAACACGCTTGCGAGCAGCATACGCTTTGTAAAATGCCGGACCCAGCTTTTCGACATCCGGGTCCTGCCCCTCCACAAATTCGGGGCAGGCGGACAGCTTCAAATCCAGCATCTCTCCGGGATTCTTCAGGCAAGACTCCCCGACCCAGTTGGGAACGTTAACGGTGAGTCCGCATGCGTCCCTGATCCTCACGATGTATGGCAGGATCCACTCCCTAAGAATTTCCAGATTTACAATCGGCAGAGAAGCCGACGCATCGCTGCCGCTGACATCGGCCGTCGGGCATTCGGCCTGCAGACGCTGAACCCATGGAATCAACACGTCGTCTGTCAAGCGTTCGAACAGTTCCCGGGCAAATGCCGGGTCCGTGTAGATGTCCATCAGCAGCCCTTCCAGCCCCCGTATGTTGGCTGCCAGGCTGAAAGGCGCGCAAAAGCCCAGGGTACTCTCCATTCCACCCGTCACCTGCCGGAAGATCCGATGCATGGCCAACACGGCGGGAAACCGTCCGTCCTTTTCGAAATCGGGTTTCCTTATTCTGCACAGGTCGCCTTTATCCCGGATCAGGGGCCGGGTACGGTCCACGTCCGGCATGCCCTCGTCGGGATATATGATGCGCTGTCCCAGCGCTTCCGCCTCTATGTTGTAGACGTCGTAGTCCAGCACCGGCACGTCGATGCCGTATTCCGCCATCACTTGAAGCGACCCCTTTACGAGAAGTTCGGGGTCCGAGTAGAAAGATTTGGGCGGCACACGCAACCGTGTCAACGCGAATTCATGCATCTGGGCGTAAACGGGCACCCTGTCCGGAACCCCTTGCATGGCCGAAGAAAAACGCTGCAGTCCCTCCCGGAAAAAGGCTTCGATGTTATCACTCAACCTAGCCAAAATCAGTCGAGCGCCTTTGCATCGCCGGTCACCAGATCTGCGAACCTTGCCCGAATTTCCCGGTCGACGTCATCGGAAAAAACGGCAGAATTGTCGGACACCAGGATGTTTCTTGCCAGGGCCAGTGCCTGATGAGCGGCATCGGGCCTGCCCTCCGCTTCCCAGGTGCTGCGCATGTCCCTGTTGGCCACGGTGGTTAAAAGACCGGTTTCCCGCATGTTGGCCATGGTGTGAGCGGATTCCATGAACGAGCCTCCCGGGCCGACGTCGGTGATGACGGAAAGTGCCAGGCTTTTCTCGTCGACCCCTGGAAAACCCGTCATGCGCTTGAGCATCAATGCGATTTCGTTGTCGATGACGGCCTTGCCGTAGTCGAAGGCCATGAGGCTGTCCAGCAGACCGCCCATGTTGAGCATGTCGGCTCCGGCCAGTACGGCGCCGGTTGTGTTCATACCGGTTTCGTATCCGGATTGGGCATCGTTCAGGTGCGCATTGGTCAAACCGATGTAGCCGCCTGACGGCACGCCGTAAAAGCGTGCCATCTGGCTGTGAGCCATCTGCATCAAACCGGTTTCGATGGCACCGGGTGTGTAGCTGCCGTTGCGCAGATCGGCAACCGTCGAAAGGACGGCGTATATCAGCGGTGTTCCCGGTCGAATCATCTGCGTCAGTACACCCAGTCCCAGAAATTCGGCATTACCGAGAGTCAGGCTTCCCACCAGCGACATGGGGGCGGTCAAACCGGCATTGGGGACGATGGTGCCGTAGATGGGGAGTCCCTGTTCAACCAGGTATATGAGCGTTTCGGTTGAGGCCACGTCCATGGTCAACGGCGAAATCACCGGGCAGCAATGATGGGTGATAATCGGTCGCTCCCTATAGGCGTCTTCACCGCCGGCGACAATTTTACCCAGATCCAGAACCTTCATCAGATCTTCCATGTCGGGCGTGTTTCCACGGATGGGCTTGGTGCAGTTTTTAAGGGCGGGATAAAACCGTGCCAGGCTGAACTGGCCGGAGGGGGCGTCGTCGGCCAGGGTGGAGATGGAAAAAATATCGTAGCCGGAAAGTTCGTTGATCAGGTGGGCGATGTTGGCGATATCGTCCGACGTTGCCCGTCGCTCCCTGCCGCTGGCGGGATCGATCACGTTGGGCGCCGAGGATGCCGTAACCACCACCGGGCGGTCATCGGGAATGGTGCGGTCATTGTCCGGGTCGCGTCCTTTGAAGGTAAACGTAGGCACGAACAGGCGGTAGTAGTTTTCCACCACCGATCGGGGAAATTTAATCAGACCTTCGGCACCCTCCGCCCGGCAGCCATGCTTTGTAAAGATGGATCGGGCCTTTTCGCTGTGGACGAGGATGCCCACCTTTTCAAGGATCTCGCAGGATGCGTCATGAATCTTATCGACATCCCCATCGCTGAGCAGTTTCGCAAAACGCATGTGACGGCTCCTTTTCTGTGCACGCTGACTGGATCGTGGGGTTATGGGCTTCCGAACACCTCTCTCGAAACTCGAATTTCGGATCAATCATATTGATTCCTTGGCAAAACTTGTCAAGCATTTTCTACCTGATCCACCGGCAAAACACTTGCAAGGACTCTGCAGCCATTGTAAATGTGCGTATGAATCTCAATCAGTTGAAAATCTTCTACCTGGCTGTCAAACACGGCAATCTCAGCGCGGCAGGGAAAACGCTGAACATCACCCAACCGGCAGTCACCAAGGGAATTCAGCGCCTTCAGGATCATTACGACGTTCAGCTGTTGAACCGGCTCGGGAAAAAGCTGGTCCTGACCGATGCCGGTGAGGCCCTGTTCCAAATCGCGGAAAAAATATTCGAACTGGACAGGCTGGCCGAGGACTGTGTGCGCGATTTCCAACGCAATGAAAGAGGACACATACGCATAGATGCCAGCGAGAGTTTCGGGGCCTACTACCTGCCCTCCAATGTCAACCCCTTCAGCCTCGCAAACCCGGGTCTGCGCATATCGGTCAACATCCTGCCGACCGAACAGGTTGCGGACAACACCGCCAATCTTAAAAACGATCTGGGCTTTATCTCTTTTTCCATTGTAAACGAGAAGCTTCGAATCTGCGAAATTCTTGCGGACCGCTTTGTCGTCATCGCCCCTGTGGACCATCCGTTTGCGAAAAAAAGGATCCTGGAACCGGCCGACCTGGAAGGTCAATCCATGGTGGTGCATGAAATCGGCTCCGTGCCTCATCAGGCGGTCGAGCGACTGGTCAGGGAACACCGCATATCCGTTTCGATTCCCCTGGAGCTTTCCAGCAACCGTGCCATCAAGCGGGCGGTGGAAAACGGCGCGGGCATCGCCCTGGTGTCACGAAAGGTGGCCCACGAAGAGGTCAGGATGGGAACCCTCGTCGCCATCCCCATCTCCGACAAGTCCTTCACGCGCAAGTTCTACATGGTTCACCACCGAAACAAGTACCTTTCCAAGAATCTGCAGGCTTTCATCAGGGATGTCCATCGATGGGCGGATGCGTATCAGGGGCGCGCCGGGGGCGTTGAGTCGCAATGAAAACGGTGAAATGTGCGGTGTGAAACGTAAAACGTATGGCGCAAGACCCAAGGCCCAAGGCAATTTCAACCCATCATGCGTTGAGCGGTCTGCACCTTGAGCCCTTCGCCCTGAGCCGTATTCCGTGAACTGTGAAACCTCTGACGTCTGTTCCCCGGCCTCTGATCGCTACGGTCTTACCCTCGGCCCCTGGGATCCTTATAGACAACCGTTCAAAGACGGCTTTCGGGCGGGGATGGATGCAACCCTGCGCGTCCCCCGGAAGAACGAAAATTCACGGCGTGATAAATGGATACAATGGAAAGGGCGTCGATCACCTCGCCGGCGGCAATCATCGCCAGCACCTTTTCAAGGGGAAGCCTGTGCACTTCGATAATTTCGTCGCAGTCCAGGGCCTGTGAGGTTTTGGTGAGATCCCGCGCCAGATAAACGTGGGTCACTTCGTCCGAATAGGCCGGCAACAAAAACGTCCTGCCCAGGCAAATCATCTCACCGGCTCTGTAGCCGGTCTCCTCTTCCAGTTCGCGGTGCGCACACACGAGCGGATCTTCACCGGGTTCCATGGTTCCCGCCGGCGTCTCGTAGACATAGGCCCTCACGGCGTGCCGGTACTGCCTCAGCATGCCGATCGTCTCATCCCCGAAAAGCGGCACGATGACCGTCGATCCCGGATGGCGCACGATGCCCATCTCGGTGCGAACGCCGTTGGGGTGCGTTACCTGCTCGACGGTAAAGGCGAACTGCCGACCCCGGTAGACCTCGCGTTTCGCATGGGTGGTGGAAACGGTTTCCCCACTGTCTGTACGTTTATGCATTACAACATCCTTCCGGGGTGAAACCAGTGTGCCGGGTCCTACGGGTCCGGGTATCTACGCCAACACCTTTCCGGTCGGCGGCATATCACCTGTGAACCCGTCGTCCCGGAAAAGCGGTTTTGATCAATGCCGCCGCCTGTTAAAAACGGCAACGCCCGAACGCGTCACTCGTACCCCAAAGGGCGATGAGATCGCTCCGTGGGCGGACTTCATTGCACCCCGCCTCAGCAGGCGGCACACCTCGCCGAGCCGTCCTTCACGATACCCATCCACGGCGTCACCTCGCAGCAAACACGTGCAGTCATGTCCATCGGCACTTGACATTTCCCCGCCGTTGCAACCATTGAGGTCACTCGGCCTGAGCCGGCTTCTGCTTCAACTCCCCCGGCTTTTTCATGATGCTGTCAGAACGCCACTTGGTGAGCAGAAAGGGGTAATCGTTTTCCGAAGAAACGCCCGGGACAAACGTTTCATCGCCTATCTTCACTTCCGCAAACAAATTCAGGGTGTAGGATTTAGCGCCTTTGATAACAAGGGTGTAAACGGGTTCGGTCAAGTCATCCTTGGTTTTGCCTTCCAGAAACGATTCGCATTTGAGGTCTGAAAGCGTCGAAATCAGGCTCGACATCTTGTCGGTTTCGGCCTGGATGCCGTCGGAACCGATCCACTTTTCCACGCCGCCTCCGCTTTTCCGGTCATCGTCCTGATCTTTGGCGGCATCTTTGCCGGCGGTCTTGGCTTGGACCTTTTTGAAGGTTTCGCTGAACCCGTCCGCACGGATTTCAATTTCTCCGACTGCCTGCTTGTCGAAGGCAAGCACTGTTTTTTCGCGGAATTCGCCCGCTTTTTGATCGAATTTGTCCCGGAAATTGCCTTCGGCATTGTACACGTCGTCGTCACCGGGCAGCTTTACAAAGGTGTGATGATAGGAACCAGCTGTTTTTCCAATGGTGAGTTGGAAGCAAGGTTCCTTTTTGCACCAGCACTTGAATACAATCCCCTCCTTTTCATCGAGGCCGTAGCGCTCGTAATTCTTGGATTCCGAAATCAACTCGCTAAGCGTGAGATTTTCCGCTACGGCCAGCATCTCCTTGATCTTCTGGGGGTCTGCCGGATAGTTCTGCGGAAGTATCCGCCAATCGCTCCCGGCCTTTTCGAATTCGACGGTTTTGCCTCCCTTGGCCACTTCCAGGCGGGTTATTTGCTTGGTATCCACGGGCGCGATGTCAGGCAGTTCGTAGAGCTTTCTGTCCCGGCTGCGCAATGCCAGATAGGCACCCAGGGCAACGATGACAATGAGCAGAATGATGTACTCTTTCTTCACCTTCATATATTCTTTTCCTTTAATCTATTTCAGGAGCCGAGAAGTTATAGAGCTTAAAACCCTCGCCATTCCCGCGCAGGTGGGACACACAGCGAAGCTTTCGCGCTATCCATCCAGAAAGCGATTCGCTGAGTGCCCTGGATCCCCGCCCGCGCGGGGATGACGGGAAAAACACCCCGATGGCTCAGTTATTTATGAAAGCAATCGTATTTACTATTGCGGCGCAGCCGCGTTTCATAATTTTTCATACCCGTCGTTCAATGCATTGCGACAGCATGTCGCCATGCCGTCATTTTCAATACAAGCGTGTCATATAACAGGCATGAAAAATTATTCTTATTTGAACATGGCCTGAATGCGGCGTTTACGGGCCTGGCGTCGAAAAAGAACAAGCAGGCCGAATACGACTACCAGTACAGGCAGTCCGACGATGCTGAACGATTTGACAAAGGTCCGCATCCAGACGGTCACGTCGTTCAGCGGGTTGAAGCGCTGCTCTTTGCTGCGCATGACGGCGACTCCCTCCCGGTCGTTCAGGTAGTCTATCAGGTTCATGACCAGCATATCGTTGGGGCTGCGGCCTTCTTTGTCCAGGATGTTGTCCTTGATCATTTCCGTGGAGCTGATCAGCAAAATTTTCCCGGGTTTGCCCTCGGCAATGAATTCCCGGCTGCCTTTTATCCTGGCGTCCGTGTGCGGAGCCTGCTCCTTTTCCGCCTTCCCCTGGGCTGCGTCTTGTTTCTGGCCCTTTTCATTTTTATCCGGTGCTTCCCCCTGTTTTTCCGGTATCGGCTTTCCGTCGAAATAGCTGCTGAAGCCCCCTTCGAGCAGGTAGGCGATGGAAAACTGCTGCAGGTCGTCATCCGATGGCGGCGGTTGGATGAACATGGGGTTCAGGTTGATGCGGCCCTTCATCTCCCAGGATTTTTCCGATGTCGCCAGCAGGCGGGTCGCCTTGACGCCGGTTTCCTTGAGCCGGTCGTCTACGAGCGTCAACGGGGAGGCTTTGAGGGCCACCAGGCCCTTGATGGACCGCATGAATTTCAGATCGCTGGAGATGTTCCTGTTTTTGATCATAGGGGCGAAGTATATCTCCTGCTCCCCGCCGCCGTACTGGGGCGGCAGCTTCTGCTTGAAGCAATTTTCGTCCATCACGTAGGAGGGGCTTATGCGCACGCCATAATGCGCCAACAGCTTCTCCAGGCCGCTGTCAACGGGCAGAAAAACGGGGCCCTGCTGATTCATCATGTTCAGCCCCTGCTGACTCCGGGGGTCCACCTCATTGAAGGCGTCCAGAAAAATAGCCAGATTCTTGCCCTTCATCAGGAACTGGTCGATCTGAAAAAGGTCGTAATCGGTGATTTTCAGTTTGGGACCGGGAATGATCAGGCAGTTGAGGTTGTCCGGAATGGGACCGTCCTTGAGGTCGACATTCCGGACAGTGTAGTTCTGAGAAAGCAGGCTGTAAAAATTGGTGGCGCTGTCAGGATTCTGGGGCATGCCCATGTTCGGCGGCGGAGCGGGAGAAACGGGCACGCTGCCGAAATCGGCGAGGACGCCGACGTCCTCGTTAATGTCGATGAGGGCATCGATGTTGCCGTCTATGATCTCGCCGATACGCGCCATGTCCGTCAGCTCGTACTGTGTTCCGAGAATGGGAATGCGGATGACCTGCAAGAGCGGTATGGATACGGTTTTACCGCCGTACTGCATCAGCAGGCCTATGGATCCCGAACCGGCGCTTATGTTTTTATCGGCCATCGCGGGCCACCGCAGCGTCATGATCTTGTTTTCCTCGAGCATGGCGTCGCTTGCAGGATCGCGGGTAGGATCGATGAAGGTGTAGGAAAGCTTCCCGTAGGCCTTGTCGTTCAGGCTGTCCACCGCCGCCTTCACCTTTTCCGGGATTGTCTGCAGGTTTTCTATATTCATCAGGGGCGCCACTTTTTCCAAAGATGAAGAAAGAATGAGACGTATCTCGATCTTTTCCTTCAGGTTCAGCAGGGCGCTCACTTTGTTGTTCAGCTTCTGAATGGCGGTGGTCAGCTTGTATTCGAGGCCGTCTGTATCGGTGATGGTGGGAATGCGCTCGATCATGTCACCGTGAATCAGCACCAGCCCCATGTATGCCTTTTGAAATTTGACCTCATCCTTTTCGACGGCCTGGATCTGCACCGGGAAAACCCCGTAATTCCTTGCAAGCTCTTGATTCTGCTTGGCATCGGGGCTCGTGTCCCCCGATGCGGTGCTGACGTCGTAAAAGCGGTAGTTGAAATAGCGGTTGCCATAGTGGGCGTATTCCTCGAGCAGGTCGTGCAGGTAGCGCTCCGTATTGTTGTGGGGGGCCGGCAGGTTTTTGCTGAAGAATACATTGATGGTCAGCGGCTCGGAAAGGGTCGCGACCACATGGCGGCTGATGTCGGAAATGGAATACAGCTTGTTCCGGGTCAGGTCGATTCTGAAAAACAGGGTGATTCCGGCCATGTTGACCAGGACGACCACGACCAGATAGATGATGAATTTGATATAGCGATTCGATGAATGGGCACCATTCATGGTTTTCTCCTTAATACTTCTCCTGCATGGATATGTTTGCCCCGTAAAGGCTCACGAAAACGACACTGGCAAAATAAAGAATGTCTCTGGAGTCGATGATCCCTTTGGCAATATTCTGAAAATGATATCCGGCTCCCAGGTAGGCAAGAACGCCCAACAAATTTTTGGGAAGGAAAAAAAGCATTTTGTCTACCAACGTGAGGCTGAAGCAGATGGCGGTAGCCACAATGAACGCGATGATCTGATTGCGCGTCAGGGAAGAGGCGAACAGCCCCACGGCCGCAAAAGCGCCTCCGAGAAGAATGGCGCCGAGATAGCCCCCGACAACCGGCCCCCAGTCCAACTCACCCATGACGGACACCAGAATGGGATAGGCCGCCGTCGGCACCAGCATGGCGGCGATAAAAGCGATGCACGCCAGGAATTTGCCCAGGATGACGTCCTGAAACGTCACCGGCATGGTGAGCAAAAGCTCGTAGGAGCCGACATTCAGCTCCTCCGAGAAAAGCCGCATGGTTACGGCGGGGATTATGAAGGAAAAGATGATCGGCAGCAGAGAAAAGAAATTTCTCAAGCTGGCCTGGCTGTAAAGAAAAAAAGTGCTAAAGAAAAACCAACCGATCACCACCAGAAATATGGCGATGACGATGTAGGCGATCGGCGAAATAAAGTAAGCGCCGAATTCCTTTCTAAATATATGCGCAGCCTGTTTCATGTTATTTCTCCTGGGTTAGATTTCGGAAGATGTTTTCCAGGCTCTGCTTTTCCAGAACGAATTCGTTCAGCAGCCAATCCGTCTGTTTGATGTGGGCATACACCCTGTGGCGCGTTTCGAGACCTCCCGTACACACCAGCTTGACTTCGACATCTCCGTTGACGGCACTCACGACCTCCACCCGCCCGACCCCCTCGACGCCCCCTAACTGCTGCTCGACGGTGTCCTTTTGTGCGCCTTCCAGGGCAATCTTCAGAATGGTCTCGCGACCTTCTTCCTGTTTGAGACTTTCCGTGCTCCCGTCCGCCACGATCTTGCCGCGGTTGATAATGACGATGCGGTCGCAGGTCGCCTCGGCTTCGCTGAGAATATGGGTGGAAAGAATGATGGTTTTCTGCTTGCCGATCTGCCGGATGATTTCGCGAATTTCAACGATCTGATTGGGGTCGAGCCCCGATGTCGGTTCGTCGAGGACCAGAATTTCCGGATCGTTCATCATGGCATGGGCCAGACCGACGCGCTGTTTGTAGCCTTTGGAAAGCTCGTCGATGGGCTTGTGCATGACGCCGCTCAGACCGCACAGGCCGGCCAGTTCCCGAATGTGGGATATCCGATCATGCGGGTCGACCCCCCGGATGCCGGCGATGTACACAAGGTAGTCGTACACGAGCATGTCCTTGTAAAGGGGTGCCGATTCCGGCAGGTAACCCATCAGTTTCTTGATGGCCAGGGCATCGCTTTCGATGTTCAAATTCTTGACCCGTACGGTCCCGGAGGTGGGTTTTAAAAAACAGGTCAGCATTCTCAGTGTGGTGGTTTTGCCCGCCCCATTCGGTCCGAGAAGCCCCAGTATCTCCCCCTTTTTAATGTCGAAACTGATCTGGTCGACAGCCTGCAGCTCCTTGTAATTTTTGGACAAGTTTTCTATATGGATCATATCCATCTCCCGTTGATAGGTGTATCGATCCTCATCCGATAACGGCATGCATCAGCATGCCGGAACTCTGGTCAGTCCTTATTCTGGCAGCTTGAATTGAGCGATTTTCGGGTTTGCCGCCGGTGCAAGGAAAATTTCTTTTCGCTATGGAAATAGAATCAAGCATTTTAATGAAGGTGGCAAATCTGTCAAGGAAAAATTATTGACACGCATCTGTTTTCAAGCCAATCTTCGGTTTCCCTTTCTACAGCATAAGGAGAAACGCCGATGACGAACAACGCCTTCAGGGGATTTGCCAGCGACAACAATTCAGGCGTGCACCCCGAAATCATGGAAGCCATTGCAAGGGCCAACCAGGGGCATGCCATCGCCTATGGAGACGACCCATATACCAAAACCGCCCTGCGGCGGTTCAAAGCGACATTCGGCCGGAATATCGAGGTATATTTCGTCTACAATGGGACCGCCGCCAACGTTCTCGGCCTGAAATCGGCAACGCGATCGTTCAACAGTGTCATATGCGCCGAAACGGCTCACATCAACGTGGACGAGTGCGCCGCGCCAGAAAAATTCTGTGGCTGCAAGCTGCTGCCCGTAGCGACACGTGATGGAAAATTGCGCCCGCCCGACATCGAAAAACACCTGCACGGGTTCGATTTTGAACACCACGCCCAGCCCGGGGTGATTTCCATCACCCAACCCACGGAACTCGGCACGCTTTACACCCCGGATGAAATCAGGGCCGTTGTCGATCTCGCCGGGAAACACGGTCTGATCGTGCACATGGACGGCGCCAGAATCGCAAATGCCGCCGTGGCGCTGAATGCCGATTTAAAAGCCGTGACCGGTGATTTAGGCATCGACGTGCTGTCGTTCGGCGGTACGAAAAACGGTATGATGTTCGGTGAGGCCATTGTTTTTTTCAATCCCAAGCTCGCCGAAAACTTCAAATATATCCGCAAACAGGGCATGCAGCTGAATTCAAAAATGCGTTTTATTTCCGCGCAGTTCGATGCTTATCTTTCCAACGGGCTCTGGGAACGCAACGCAGGACACGCCAACGCATTGGCGCAGCGTCTGAAGCGAGGGATCGATGGCATTCCCGTGGTAAGCGTAACCCAGAAAGTGGAAACAAACGGGGTTTTCGCCGTGGTTCCGGAAAAGCACATACCGGCATTGCAGGATGCATTTTTTTTCTATGTATGGGACGCAAGCACGTCAGAAGTGAGATGGATGACCTCCTTTGATACCCAGGCAGAAGACGTGGATGCTTTTGTGCAGTTGCTGAGGACAACTTTCTGAAAACGGCGGACGCTTACGCCTGCTGGCGATCGATTTTATTTAAAACGATCCTTTTTTTGTCAAAGGTGATTTCGAACTGATCGCCGGGGTGAAAAATTGAATCTTCGATACGCGTTTTCGGGATAATGATCGAATTTTGACTGAATCTGACGATCTTCGGGTGGGGTTTGTACAGTCCTTTGATTGCCGACGGGTTCTCGAGTCTGTTGGTATACGTCAGCTTGGCGACCCGAGTCTGCAGCGTTTTCAGCGTGATGTCGGTCTTCTCGCAGATCCTGTCTGCGTTCATATACTCCTTGATTATCTTCAACAGTGCCTTATCTGAAATTTTAGTCGCCATTCACCCTCCACAGCAAAAAAAACGACCCTCCTCATAGAGCCTTGTGTCCAGCTCTGACGCCGAGCGACCGCCGATGAAAGTCAACTAAGATATTGATTCAAATGTTCTGTCAATATCTTTCGCAATTTTATAAATAAATTTATTTCCATCAAAATCACGGCTTATGTACTCTATATCAAATTCATCAAAACTGTCAAGTTCATCAATAAAGGATTTACAATCAACATCATAATTAAAGTTTTCATTTAATAGTTTCATGATATATCTCCTATATTGATAGTTTGAATCCTTTAATCATATATTTTTATATATGTCAAGTATTATAAGTTTTTATTTAATATTTTTGATTTTAATATTAAATTTTAGCATTAAAATTTTTAATGATATATTAAAATTAACAATCTTTATTCGATCATTTAAAAGCTAACCAGTTGGGCAACGTCAGAGGCATTGGGCTTGGCCACAACCAACTATTCCGGAATACTGGAATATTGGGGTGTTGGCGTATTCGGAGGTCGGAGGTCGGGACTTAGGGTGAAGGTCGGGGAACAGAAGTCGGAAGTCTCACAGTTCACGGAATACGGCTCAGGGCTCAAGGTGCAGACCGCTCAACGCATGATGCTTTGAAATCGCCTTGCGCCTTGGGCCTTGCGCCATACGTTTTACGTTTCACATCTTACATTTCACGATTCACGGCGTTTCACGTCTCACGTTTCACGTCTAACGCCTCACATTTACACGCCGTGGTGTCCTGAGGGGGGAGGTCGTTGTAGTCGAGCCGCGGCACATCGCGGTGCTCATATTCGAGCCGCAGGCGGAATTTTTCCACCTCTACCCTGCTTTCGAGGCTTTTTTTTGCCAGCAGATAGCGCAGGAAAATGATCAAAAGAAGCATGCCGACCAGGGTCATGGCCAACCCGAGGGCCGCCCATTTGTATGTGACGATGATTCGCAAGCCGGCTTTCCCGGCTGAAAGAAAAGCGTTCGGCAGCACCCAGTATGCCGCAGCCGCCAACAGGATCAATGCGCCCAGAACAAATATGTTGAAGCGGCTTATCGCCGTGAGCATGCGCTCGAATCCAGACAAGGGTGCGGCGCCGTTTTCGGTTCCTCGCTCCACAGGCCGACGGGGTGCGGCGAAAAGCGCCGACCACGCCCTCACGATGAACGCAAAAAGCAGGACCAGTCCAATTGGCATGCCAAAGGCGGCTGCAAACCACGCCCGGAATGGAAAGGGCTTGCGGTCGTTGTACATTCGCACCCGATACTGCTCCAGAGGGCCAAAGGTTTTTTCGAAGGATTGCCTGTCGACCTGCGAAAGGGTGCCGCCCTCCAGAACCAACACCACCTTCCCCGACTGGTCCGCTATCTGCAAGACGGGTTTGCGGCCGGCACGCATGGCCGCGATGGCAAAAATTTCGAGTTCAATCAGGAACAAGGCCACCATCACGATGATAAAAAGGGTGCGATGTGCCTTGATGGTGCCGAGGATGTTTTGATCAGCGCTCATGGGTGTCACGCCAGGAGAGACTCATCTTTGAGGGTGGCACCGAAGCGCTGCACGGCTTCCTGAACGGTAAACGACTTTTTCTCCTCGCCTGAGATGTCAAGCTGAATTTTCCCCTCGTGCAGCATGATGAGCCGGTTGCCAAACCGGATGGCCTGCTCCATGTTGTGCGTAACCATCATGGCGGTGAGTTGATTTTCCGAAATGATTTTCTGCGTCAGATCCATAACCCGTCTGGCGGTCTTCGGGTCCAAAGCGGCCGTGTGTTCATCCAGAAGCAGCAGTTTCGGCAGCGTTAGGGTCACCATGATCAGGGTCAGCGATTGACGCTGTCCGCCGGAAAGAAGGCTGACCGATTGTCTGAGACGCTTTTCCATGCCGAGTCCCATCTTCCCGAGGAGAACCCGGTAATGCTCGCGTCTCACTTTGGTCACCCCCCACCGCAGCGTTCTGGTCATCCCCCTCAGGTCAGCCATCCCCAGGTTTTCCTCGATGGTCATGGAAGCCGCCGTACCCATCAACGGATCCTGAAAAATTCTGCCGAGGTATTTGGCCCGTTTGTGCTCGGGAAGACGGGTCACATCGATGCCGTCGACGCGGATTCGTCCCTGATCCGATGCATAGGTGCCGGATATGAGGTTCAACAATGTCGTTTTGCCCGCACCGTTGCTGCCAATGACCGTCACGAAATCGCCCTTTTCAATCCGCAGGGTGATACCGTCTATGGCCACCTTCTGGTCCATGGTGCCCAGGTTGAATGTCTTTTTGAGGTTCTCGATTCTCAGCATGTCCGATACAGATAACCCGCATAAACGACAGGCGCTTCTCTTTTCTCCCGCGTTGGGCGTTTCGAAGTAAATGGTTCACCCAACCGCTTTGGCGGCAACGTCTCTTAGGCCGAAAGTCGATGGCAGCAGTGGGCGGCGGGCGTGAGCATCGAACCCGCACCTTTCAGCCTTCGGCCTCGACTCACACGCCTCTTAAATGCAGTTTCCCCTCTTTTTCCTTTTTCAGGGCCGGGATACCCAAAGCCAGGATCACCATGACACCGGTGGCCATCTTCAGGTCCGTGGGCGCCAGCCCCAGTCGCAGCCCTATGGATATGATCGCTTTGTAGAGAATCGAGCCGACAACGGCGGCGAGTGTCATGCGCTGGATGGTCCTGGTGCCGACAAGCGTCTCTCCGATGATAATGGCTGCAAGTCCGGCTACGATCATGCCGATGCCCATGCCCACATCCGCAAACCCCTGATCCTGTGCCACAAGCGCACCGGAAAGGGCCACAAGCGCATTGGAGAGGCCCAGTCCGAGGACGGTCATGCTGTCCGTGTTCACGCCCAGCGTTCTGATCATCTGTTCATTGTCGCCCGTTGCCCGCATGGCGAATCCGATCTGAGTGTGCAGGAAGAGATCGGCACCCAACTTGACCACGGCCGTAACCACCAGAAAAAACAGGATGATGGGAATGAACCGGTTCATGTCCAGGTTCTCCAGCGGCGTCATCAGGGTGTCGACCGTCAGCAGTTGAATGTTGGACCGTCCCATGATCCTCAGATTGATCGAATAGAGCATCGTCATGATCAAAATACCCGCCAGAAGGCTGTTTATCTTCAGCCTGGTGTTCAACAGTCCGGTCAGACACCCGGCGACAAATCCGCTGACGACAGCCGTCAGCACGCTCAACCCCGGTGAAACCCCCTCGGTTATCAGGCGGGCCACCACGGCCCCGCCCAGTGCGAAGCTGCCGTCAACCGTGAGGTCCGGAAAAGACAGAATTCGGAAGCTGATGACGATACCTAAAGCCACCAACGCGTATGCCAGTCCCTGCTCAAGGGAACCCGGAACGATCCGCAACATACTCTCTATAAACATCTGACTATACTATCCCGTCATGTCCATGGCACAATCACAGGCATTGGGATGCCTGAATCAGTGCATGTCAAATTTCAACGATAAAAAACAATCACGAAAACACGAAATGTGAACGTCACGAAATCATGGCATCTTTTCGCGATTTCACCTTTTCGTGATTTCGTGATGAAAATATTGTACACGCCCAGCGGCAAGCCGTGGGGAATGCACTCCCTGTCGTAATTTAAATCTTCGTTGGCCTGTTCCGGCGTTGCAAGGTGGGGTTATCTGCCTTTAATGACATTCCCCTGCTCATCCCACAGCTTGTCGGCCGCTTTTTCGACCAGCGTCGTGGGAAGCGCGAGGCCCTGCGCCTTGGCATGCTGGAGGCTCACCCACAAGCTGTAGCCTTCGGCGAGCCCGGCCTCGACCTCACCCGGGTCTTCCCCTTTCAGGATTCTGGCGGCCTTCTTGCCGGCTGTGTATCCAATCTTGAAGTAGTCCAGCCCATAGGCGGCCACGGCCCCTCTGGGGCAGCTGTCCCTGTCGCCTGCAAACAAGGGGATCTTGTTTTCGTTACAGACCTTGACGATGGATTCGAAGGCCGAAACAGCGGTATTGTCCGAGGTTATGTGGATAGCGTCCACACGCCCGACCAGACTCTGGGCAGCCTGCATCACCTCCGAACTGCCGGATACATGCGCCTCGATGAGCGTGTCGCCCATCGCCTCCACCGCCTTCTTCATCTCTTTGATATGGAAAGTCACATTCACGTCACCGGGGTTGTAGATGGTGCCCCAGCGTTTGGCGTGGGGTACCAGATCCTGGTACATGCGGCACTGAAGCTCGATGGGCCATCTGTCGCTCACACCGGTAACGTGGGTTCCGGTCTTGCCCATTTTGGGTACGATGCCGGTGTCCACGGGGGCCGTTACCGAGGAAAAGACAATGGGAATGGTCTTGGAAATCTTAACGGACGCCTGGGCGTTCGGCGTACTGATAGCATGAATCAGATCGACCCGGTCATCCTCGAACTTGCGCGCGATAATGGCGCAGTTGGACTGGTCCCCCTGGGCGTTCTGCCGGTCGAAAACCACGTTTTTTCCTTCGACAAAGCCCTCTTCCTCCAAAGCTACCTTGAACCCTTTGGAGTCGTTGTCCAGGGCCGGATGAGAAACAATCTGCGCCTCGCCGATGCGTATCATTTCGGCCCAGGCGCCAGAACAGAAGAGCAACCCTGCAAGCAACAAACAGATTCCCACCAAAGTTGTTTTTTTCATCCTTCTACCTCCTAGCTAATTTAAGTCAACCACGAACTTTTTTTCAACACATTGTCAAACGGAAATCTTCGCCGTTAGAATAGGAATTTTCCCGCATTCCCCGTATGAAACATCAATAGCCGTTCAAGACCTGATTTGCCTGACCATTTCCCGAATGAAGCTGGCATTGGTTCCGCAACACCCGCCGACCATGTCCGCCCCGGCATCCACCAGTCGCCTGACATCCTCCGCGAACTCCTGGGCGGTCTGTTCGTAGCGCGTCGGTCCACCATCGTCGGCTATCGGTTTGCCGGCATTGGGTTGTATCAGTATCGGTTTTTCAGTGGTGCTCTTCATTTCCACGACCAGTTCCAACATGTCCCGGCTTCCCAATGTGCAATTGCTGGCAATGACGTCGGCGCCGCTATCCTCGAAAGCCTGTACACACTGCCCGACACCTTCGCCCATCATGGTGAAATAGCCGTTTGGTGTTTTGTTGTAGGTAACCGCGGCAATGACGGGGCAGCTGCCTGCCCGTTTTGCCGCCCTTACGGCGGCCAGGGACTCTTCCAGTGAAAACATGGTCTCTATGCTGATGAGGTCGGCGCCGTTTTTCAGCAGCACGGCTGCCTGATGGAAAAAGGTTTCTTCCAGTTCCTCCACAGTAGCAGTTCCGACAGGTGGCAGCATCCTGCCGGTAGGTCCGATGTCACCGGCGACGAAGCACCCTTCAGGGCAGGCCCTTTTAGCAATTTTTACGGCGGCCGCATTCACGGCTTCGGCTTTGTCCCCCGATCCCTTGTCTGCCAGTTTCAACGCGGTTCCGCCAAAGGTGTTGGTTTGAACGACATCCGATCCGGCTGCAAAGTATCGGCGGTGAATGTCTTCGACGATATCCGGTCGCTCCAGATTCCACAACTCCGGTGTGCCGCCGGCGGGCAGCCCCGATTCCAGCAGCATGGTTCCCATGGCCCCGTCGAAAATGACGACCCGCTCGGCAACCAGGCTTAATAGACTCTTTTTCCTCATATGGCCGTCCATCAGAATTGGATTGTTAATAAATGAAAAGAAACAGAGAAAATCAGAAGGTTAGAAGGTAAGCGGCTGATTTTCTCACCTTTCGGACTTACTTCACCGTAACCACGGGGCAGTGTGCCTTTAAAATCACGTACTGCGCCGTGGAACCGAAAACAATC
Organism: Deltaproteobacteria bacterium; assembly: GCA_022340465.1. Classification (NCBI taxonomy): domain Bacteria; kingdom Pseudomonadati; phylum Myxococcota; class Myxococcia; species Deltaproteobacteria bacterium. The sequence continues at coordinate 17,742 of JAJDNW010000060.1, forward strand.
TTTTCGACCTTGGACCGCCGCTTGATACCGATGATGATTTCATCCACCATCTCCTCTTCGGCAAAATTGACCAGGTCTTCCCCTGAAGAAAGCCCGCGGATCAGCAGATGGGTATCGCAGTCCAGGCCATCGTCTACGCATGCCTTTTTCTCAAACTCCAGGTCCAATTCCGCCCTCTCGATATCCTCCTTCTCGGATTCGGTCCCCTTGATCATCGAGGTTACGAGAATGAGGCTTCCGTTAAAGGACTTGGCATGTTCCCTTCCCAGTCGGATCGCCTCACGCGAGGATCTCGATCCATCATAGCACACCATTATTTTCATCGGTTACTCCTTTCAAGTTAACAACATTATCTCCACGTTCACGCCCCTAAGTCGAGCGTTTCAAATTTCAGGGCAGGACTCCCTAATGCCTGTATCGCCGCACTTACAGAAACCATATTCATGTAATCAAACTGATTGTTTAACACACATTTATCCGGAATTCCACCCAAAACAGGCGGTTAAAACATAAAATGTGAAACGCGCAACACGGTTAACGTCTTACGTCTCACGGTTTTCGACCGGTTGCCGAATAACGAAAAGACAGGCAGAAAATGGCCCTATACCAGGCCGCCCATCGAAGCGGGCGGCTCAGGAAAAATATCGAGGCCGCAAGGCAGGCGCTTGATAAATACCGATGCATACGGTCATAAAAGGCTTGCACAACAGGCTTGGCAGTGGCATGCTGCCCGTCAGTCCAGGAAATCTCGTCAACTGTCTCGCCTGTAGGCGGGGGATCTTCTCCCATTCTTCGAGTGGGACGTGGGAGCGTGAGGATATCGATATGAAATGCCGATGGTTCATCATTTTGTTTGTCGTTATGCTGTTGTGCGCCGGCAACCTCTCCGCCGGAACCGTCAACCCCAGGGTCAGTATGCAGACCAGTCTGGGCCCGATCATCATCGAGCTCGATCGTCAGGCCGCCCCAAAAACCGTTGAGAATTTTATAAATTACGCCGAAACAGGCTTTTATGACGAAACCATCTTCCACCGTGTCATCAAGGGGTTTATGATTCAAGGCGGCGGTTTGACAAAGGATATGCAGCGAAAAAAGACCGGTCAGCCCATCGAAAACGAGGCCGACAACGGGTTGAAAAACACCCGCGGATCCATCGCCATGGCGAGAACCATGAACCCCCACTCGGCCACCGCCCAATTTTTCATCAACACGGCCGACAACAAAAACCTGGATTTCACATCGAAAACGACTCAGGGCTGGGGGTATTGCGTGTTCGGCCGGGTCGTCTCGGGGATGGAAATCGTAGACAAGATCGAGAGTACCCCCACGACCCTGCGCGCCGGAAGGCGGGACGTGCCCGTGGAAACGGTGACGATAGAATCGGTTGCGGTGATTGCTGCCCAGTAGATCAAAGAGGATTCAAGGGGTCCAGGGGCCGAAGGGCCTTATGGAAACCAAGAAATCAGAATATAGAAGAAGTGAAAGGCCGGCGTTCGGCAGGGTTGAAACCCGCGCTACATAATCGTGGGCTTTATGCAATAGGCTAGTAAACGCGTTTCCGCTTTCCGATCGTCCGCAAGCGGTTTAAGCGCTTGACACCACCCCTTTAAATGCTTATTTTAGAACACCTGAGTTGAGCGATTGTCGAGAGCCTGTCCCGCCACAGGCGGGGTTGCCGCTCATCTTAGGTCGTGTGTAATCGGTTGGCGTTCTGCCATCTGAACATTCTGGCTCCCCGACTGACGCTGTGCTGAATTCCCCGCCGCATGCCACCGCCGACCATAAAATCCATTTTCCTTTTCTCCATCGATCCGGGGAGGGAAACACCATGCATGCCGACAGAAAAAAGATCGAGCGTAGAATGCACAAACGCTTTGCCGCCAGGGAAAAAACATTCGCCGTGCTGCGGTCGAGCCGGTCCCGCATCGACCACATCAACACGATGAGCATGGGGGAGATAGCATGCGCCGTCTACAATACCAAACCCGCTATGGTTGGGGAGATTGTCGATATAAGCCAGGGCGGCCTCTCGTTTGACTGTATCGAATGTGACGATGCGTGCCAGACACAGCTGATGCTGGATATTCTCTCGGCGGGTGAAAAGTTTTACCTTGACAGAATCAGATTCAAACCGGTGCGTGATGAAAAAACCGACGAAGACGCGTCGTTCAGCCCCATCCCCCGAAAAAAGCAGGGCATCCAGTTCGTGGGGCTCACATTCGAGCAGCTGTCCAGGCTTGAAAATTTTTTGCGCAACCACGGGATGGGAACATACCCTCCTGACGAGTAGATGACCGGGCTCGCAGGACCCGGTGCTGGTTTCACTCTGGAAGGGGGTTGTCTGGATACCGTTGAAACAGGTAAATCCTAAATTCCAATATCGAAATTCTAAACAAATTGAACACGCCCCGCAGCAAGCCTAAGGAAAATCTTCACCGCAGGGAATTCTGTCAATTATGATTCGCTCGCTTACCCTGCGGCAAGCTGCAGGGAATGCGCTCGCTATCTCGGTTCAAATATCAAAACGTCATTAAAAGGGGCGCAAGCGAGCGTTTTTTCACAGGTCTCGGACCGCTGCATCCGAATACACCCGTTGGCGCTGGACCGCCGCCTTCTTCAAAATATCCACCCGGGCGTCCACATAATCGAACACCCTGGCTTTTTCCTTGCCGTGTCCGGGTCTTAGAACCCTGCCAAGGTATTGAATAAGCCTTCCACTGAAACGAATGGGGGTCGCCAGAAAAAGGGTCGACAGGGCTTTGCAGTCGAACCCCTCGCCCACCAGCTGCCCCGTGGCGATCAGCACCCGGATCTCCCCTCTGTTCAGCCGCTGCAGCACCCCCTTGCGTTCTTCATTGCTCAAGTCGCCGGTCAACAGCTCGGCATCCAGCTTATGGTTGAATTTCAGCAGCGCCTGCAGGGTTTCACAGTGTTTCTTGCGGTCCGACAAAACCAGGCTGACGCCCCGCCCCTTTTCCGCCTCTGCGGCCACATCGGCGGCGATCATCCGGTTCCGTTCGTCATCCATGGCGAGTTCCATGAGCATCTTGCTGTAATGCTGAACGGGGTCGTGATAGGGCTCGAAACGGGTTTCCCTGATCATCACCTCGGCCCCTAAGATATGGCCTTCATCGACGAGACGCGACTTGTCGATTTCCCAGTGGACATCCCCCAGGTGCCAGAATATCAACTTGGACAACTTGTCCCTTCTCCACGGTGTAGCGGAGAGACCGAGCATGTAGCGCGAATCGAACTCCGTCACTGCCTCCGTGAACGTTCGGCTGGGCGCCCGGTGGCACTCGTCGACAACGAGGTGCCCGATGCTTTGAAAAACCTCGTCCGCACGCCGGTACAGCGACTGAACCAGAGCCACCGTGATCCTGTCGCCCACCGTCATCTTCCCGGAACCGATGAGCCCCACTTCGTTTTCCCCGATATCCAAAAATCGGGCGATGGCTTCGATCCACTGAAAGGCCAGTTCCTTGGTGTGAACGACGACGAGGGTGGGCTGCTTTCGGCGGGCTATCATGTAGAGCGCCATGACGGTTTTGCCGCTGCCGGTGGGCGCGCTGAGCGTCCCGAAATCCCTGCTCAGCATCCGGTTTACCGCATCCTCCTGGAAATCCTTCAAGGTGCCCTTGAAACCAAACTCGGTGTCAGGCAGCTCCCGGCGGCGGTCTTCGATGTCGGGGACGGTGCCTTTTTTTCTACACATCAGCATCAATTGGCGCATGTAACCGCGCGGGATCCACAGGCAGTCCTTCCACTTGCTGTAAAGCCTCAACATCTTCGGTGTGTTGCGGTTCCAACGGCCCATGCGTTCGTTTTCGAGCCATTTGGGGTTGATCATGGTGAGCTGTTCGACGAGCTCGTCACGCATGTCGGGTGGCAGCTGGCTGAGCTTCAGCTGTTTGCCGATTTCGATTTTCAAAAGACAAAGATCCTAACGGCAATCAGGGCGGCGAGAATGATCACGATCAGAATGGCGGGCGTTGTAAGGTAGGGGGCATACCATGGTTTTTGCATGGCACGCGCCTTTTGCAGTTCTTTAAAAAACCAGTGCCCCAGAATCAGGGCGGCGATAAACGGCGGTACGAACTTGATAAGTTTGACGACGATGTCCATTAGAAAAGCGTCCAATCCTGAGAGGGGGCGGCCCCACGCCCCCCCTTATTAGCTGGATCCTGAGCCGGCTTAGGTGGATAAAAATGGTGCCCGGGACGAGAATTGAACTCGTACAGCCTCTTAGGACCGAGGGATTTTAAGTCCCTTGCGTCTACCAGTTCCGCCACCCGGGCAATATTGTTATATCAGCAGGTTATTCTTTATTTTTATGTCTTAAGTTGAGCCGGTGGCTCATGAAGAGAGTCAACGTCAGCCTCAACCAAGGTTCGGCTTTCATGTATCCACAATCACTCTGATTGTCAAGTCCGGCAAAAAACTGTCTGCCGGCAAAGACGCTGCATGCGGGGGGCTCCCTAACAGGGCAGGCGGTATTTTGTTCATTGTGTTGATGTGTATGTTGAGTTGGCGTGCTCATTGAGTTTATTGTGTCTATTGAGTTGCTCGCTGACCCAACAAAGCTGCTAACCCAGTCAACGCAAAAAACCCTCTAACCCAATGAACGCAAGTAACCCGCCTTGAAACCAACCCGGCTGTTGCGCTTGCCCCGGCCATCTGTTACACCGTTATTCCCATGATGCATAATGAAAACACCCCGTACCTCATTCTGGCCTCGCGGTCGCCGCGACGAAAAAGCCTGCTCGAACAGGCGGGCCTCTCTTTTGCCGTCGTCCAGTCCGATTTCGATGAAGACAGCGTGCCCCCGTGCAGACCGGAAAGATATGTGCGGACGCTTGCACGCGCAAAAGCCGAAGCCATAGCGGCCCTGCATCCTGACGCCTGGATCATCGGCGCCGACACCATCGTGTGTGTCGATGGCGTTATTCTGGGCAAACCCCGTTCCAGAGAGGACGCCCGCGGCATGCTGCGACGGCTGAGCGGGCGAACGCACCAGGTGATAACGGGGTATGCCCTGGTCCACCGGGCCTCGGAAAACTGCATTACCGACGCCGTTAAAACCGAGGTGCGCTTCAAACCTTTGAAAACTGAGGAAATCGAGTGGTATCTCGATACCGGCGAACCTTTTGACAAGGCCGGCGCATATGCGATACAAGGGTTGGGTACCTTTCTGGTGAAAGCGATCGAGGGATCCTACACCAACGTGGTGGGGTTACCGGTTTGCGAAATTATCGACCGGTTGGAGCGCGAAGGGATTATCCGACCGGGGTCGGACGGACGGTGGACGCCGGCAATGCTATCAGAAACGCTCCACCTGGCAGAAAACGATAAAAACAGGAGACGGCAATGATAAAAGATCGCCTGGAAATGGTTCGAAAGAGAATACAGCGCGCCGCGGAGGCGTGCGGACGAAACACGAATGACGTGCACCTCGTGGCCGTCAGCAAAACCATGCCCAGGGAAAAACTGGTGCAGGCGGTCGAAGCGGGGGTAACGGTCCTGGGCGAAAACTATGTTCAGGAGGCCAGGGAAAAATTCAATGATCTCTATACCCTGCCCGTATCCTGGCATTTCATCGGGCATCTGCAGAGCAACAAGGCCAAATACGTCGTCAACATCTTCGATCTGATCCATTCGGTGGATTCGGTGAAACTCGCCCGGGAAATCGACAAACAGGCAAAAAAAATAAATAAAATTCAAGATATTCTCATTCAAGTCAATATTGCCGGAGAAGCCAGCAAGTCCGGCATACGGGCCGATGACGCCTTGAGCGTGATCCGTGATATCAGCGGACTTGAACACATTGCCGTCAAGGGTCTTATGACCATGCCGCCCTATTTCAACGCCCCGGAAAAAGTCAGGCCCTATTTCAAGGCCCTGCGCGAACTTCGCGACCGGATCGACGCGGAACATATCGAAAACGTCTCTCTCGATGATCTCTCCATGGGCATGACCGGGGACTTTGAAGCCGCTATCCGTGAAGGAGCAACCCTAGTACGCATCGGAACAGCCATTTTCGGAGAAAGAAATTGAAGGTGCTGCTGCACATCTGCTGCGCGCCTTGCGCTATTTATCCGCTGAAAACCCTGCGGAACAACGGTTTTGAGGTCATGGGCTTTTTCTACCGGCACAACATCCACCCCTATACGGAGTGTATGCGCAGGGAAACGACCCTCAAGGACTTTGCCGCCTTTGAAGACCTGCGGGTGGTTTATCAACAGGACTATGACATGGAGGGATTCATTCGCAGCGTCGTTTTTCGTGAAAAGGACCGCTGCAGCTACTGTTATCACGATCGTCTCAAAGCCGCGGCCCACATCGCCCGCAAGGGGAAATTCGACACCTTCACGAGCACGCTTCTGTACAGCAAATTCCAAAAACACGCCGCCATAAAAGAAATGGGTGAATCGGTGGGCAGGGAAGTCGGCGTCCCCTTTTTCTACCACGATTTTCGGGAGGGATGGAAGGAAGGGATAGCCGTCTCCAAAGAGCGCAACATGTACCGCCAGCCATACTGCGGGTGCATCTACAGCGAAAAGGAACGCTACTATAAATAAATTTTCATTTCTTGATGACGGACGCGTTCCCCAATGATTTACAGCAAGCCTGTTTTGTGTCGAGCAGTGCCGCATCAGACATGAAAATTTATTTATTATGTACGGAAATTTCATTTATTTCATTGTCGTTCTGCTGATTTACACGACCTACCGCCCCGGGGATGAAGCCAATTTCCCCCTCCTGCAAACCCTCATCTATTTTGCATGCCTGACCTTGGGTTTCGCCCTGATCACGGGCGCACAGTTTCGCAGACTCGAGAGTGTTTCCGTAAGGATGCCTCCCGACCGGGTCGGTCACAAATTCGACGCCTTGCTGCGACGCCAGACCATCATGGCTATCGTTGTCTTCGCCGTGGATGTCTACGGCCTGAACCTTTCCTACTACACGTCCATAGTCAAGCCGCTTAAAATGGTGCCGACGCTCGAAGCGGTTGTTTTCCTCCTGTTGTTCATGGGACACATGGCGCTGGTGTGGGCCATGGCCCACCGGCTTTACCGCAGGCTCTACCGGTCGAGTATCTCTTGCAGGGCTTACGTGATGTCAAACCTCATGTTCGCGGTTCCTATCCTGCTGCCCTGGTTTTTGCTTTCACTGGTCAGCGACCTGATCTACGCCCTGCCCTTTGACGCCCCCAAACAGATGCTTGCAACCCCCCAGGGAGAAATCGCCTATTTTCTGTTGTTCCTGCTGGCGGCCGCCCTTTTTGGTCCGGCGATCATCCAACAATTCTGGCAGTGCAGGCCCCTTCAGCCCGGCATCCACCGCACACGAATCGAAACGCTGTGCCGCAACGCACGCCTGGGATATAAAAACATTCTGATGTGGCCCATATTCGAAGGCAGGATAATCACGGCCGGCGTCATGGGGCTGGTCAAACGGTTTCGCTACATCCTCGTCACCGACGCCCTCCTGGCGCATCTTTCCCCCGAAGAGATAGATGCCGTCGTCGCCCACGAAATCGGACACGTGAAAAGGAAGCACCTCCTGCTCTACCTCCTGTTTTTTGCAGGCTATATGTTTATATCTTATACGCTGTTCGACCTCGTCATCTATGCGTCGATCTATGCGAAGCCATTCATCGTTTGGCTACAGCGGGCTGGAATGGATCAAACCGTCGTCATGCCGGCCACCTTCAGCATCTTCATCATCCTGGCCTTTCTGCTCTATTTCCGCTATGTCTTCGGTTACTTCATGCGCAATTTTGAACGGCAGGCGGATATTTACGTGTTCGACCTTCTCGGCACGGCGGTCCCTCTCGTTACGACGCTCCAAAAAATCGCCGCTGCCAGTGGACAACCGTCCGACAAGCCCAACTGGCATCATTTCAGCATAAAGGAGCGCACGGACTACCTGAAGCGCTGCATTCTGGATCGCTCGTGGATTGCCCGCCACAACCTGAAAGTCCGGCGGTCCCTCCTTGTCTATGCGGTGGGAATTTTTATCCTGGGGATCATGGGGTATCAGATCAGTTTCGGCGAGGCAGGCAAACGGTTGGACAGCCATTTTTACGAAAAAATAATCCTGCAGGAACTGGAAAAAGCGCCCGGCAATGCCGACCTTTACACCATGTTGGGCGATCTGTATTACCACAAAGGAAATCTTTCCCGGGCCGGGAGAGCCTATGAACACGCCCTGACCATCTCGCCCGGCAATGTACGCGCCCTCAACAATCTTGCCTGGCTGTATGCAACCGCCGAGGATGTCGGCATGCGTAATCCCGGCCGTTCCCTGCAGCTGGCTGAAAAAGCGGCGACACTGGAGCAGGCGCCCTACATATTGGACACGCTGGCGGAAAGCTATTTTGTCAACGGATTTGTCCGGAAAGCGATCCTTAGCGAACGCAAGGCCCTTTCCTTGGCTACCGGCGACAAGCGCTACTACGAGGGACAACTGCGCAAGTTTGAGGCTGTAGAAAAAACCTTATATTAGCTACAATCAATTAATAATAGCGGCGAAGCCGCGTTCCGTAAAAGCGCGCAGCGGTTTTACTATTTGATGCAGACCTTCCTGACTTGCAGGAGGTCGCAATGGCCCTTAAATATTTTTTCGATACCGTCCTGCTTCAAGGTGGTCATGCCTTCTAAAATGGCCTGGTCCCGCAGTTCCTCCATGGGCGCCTGATTCTGAATCAGTTTTTTCATTTCATCGGTGCCGGTCAAAAGCTCATGGATGGCCATTCGGCCGCGATACCCCGTGTTGTTGCAGATCTCACACCCTTTCGGTTTGTAAAGCGTCAGATCCTCCGCATAGGGAATGGCGACATTCTTCTCAAACGCTTCCTTACCGTATTCGCGCACGAGCTCGTTGTATTCATCTTTCGTCGGGCTGTAAGACTGCTTACACTCCTTGCAGAGCGTACGCACCAGACGTTGTGCCATAATACCCAGGATGGCGTCCGCAAAATTGAAGGGATCCATCCCCATGTCCAGCAGCCGGGTAATACTTTCCGGCGCGCTGTTGGTGTGCAGGGTCGAAAAGACAAGGTGGCCGGTCAGGGATGCCTCGATGCCGATGGAGGTCGTTTCCTTGTCGCGCATTTCACCGACCATGATCACGTCCGGGTCAGCCCTGAGAAAGGAACGCATGGCCGCCGCAAAATCGAACCCGATTTTGGGTTTGACCTGAACCTGCCGCAGTCCGCGCTGGGTGATTTCAACCGGGTCCTCGGCCGTCCATATTTTTGTCTCGGTCTTGTTGATGTAACCAAGCGCCGAGTGCAGCGTGGTGGTTTTACCGGATCCGGTGGGCCCACAGACAAAGATAATGCCGTAAGGTTTCGTTACCATATCGATGAAGTTGGCAAAGTTCCTGTCGGAAAACCCCATCTTGTTCAGCGGTATCGGCTCGCCGGCGGCCAGAATACGCATGACGATATCTTCCACCCCTCCCTGCGTGGGGACGGTGGCAACACGCAGTTCAATATCTTTGCCGCCGTATTTCTTGAAATTGATCTTACCGTCCTGCGGTTTTCTACGCTCGGCGATGTCCAGATCCGACATGATCTTGATGCGTGAAACCACGGCGTTTTTATAACTAAAGGGAATCGTGGAATAGATGGTACAGGCACCGTCGATGCGCACACGAACCTCGGTGTTCTGCTTCCCGGGATAGGGTTCAATGTGAATGTCGGACGCCCCTCGCTGGTACGCGTCCATGATAATTTTGTTTACCAGCTGCACGACGGCGCTGTCTTCCTCTCCGAGGGCCTGCTCGGCCTCCTCGATCTCCTCGGCCTCATCCTGAAGCTGGGAAAGAATCTCGTCGATCTCTCCCATCTGTTTTTCATCGGTTGTAAACAGTTTGATAAATTCCAGGATGTCGTCCTTCAGTACCACACAAAACTGGATGCCGCGCCCCGGGAAAAGCACCTTGATCTGGTCGATGCGTTGCAGATCGTTGGGGTTGTCGATGGCGATCAGAATTTTGTCGCCTTCCATGCGCAGGGGGACGAACAGATTGTTGCGCATGAACGGCACCTTGAGTCCGGTTATGAGATCGACGGGAATCGGCCAGCTGGAATTGTACTCGATGAAGGGAAGCTTGTAAAATTTCCCCAAGGATTTGCCGATCTCCTTTTTTGAAATCTTGAGCTCCTTCATCAGGATGTCGGTAACCGGCTTTTTCTGTTTTCTGGCGTCGATCGCCGCCTTGTTCAGCTCCTTCTGGGTAACCAGGTGATTTTCCAGCAGGTGGTCGAATTTAGTAGCCTTTCCCGTGGCAATCCTTTTCTGGTTGTAAAGGGCAATGCCGAATATCTTGGCCAGCTCCGCCAGCGAACGTTCGTCCATTTCATTGAACGGGGCATCCTGCTTGTTGTTGATGAGCTGAATCACGCCTAAAAGATATTTCTGAAAAATGATGGGGTGCGCCATAACCTGCTTCGTTTTGAAGCCGGTTTTCAAATCCCAGCTGCTGTCGAACTGCAGGACCTTGTCGACGGCCGACACCTCATCCTCGTCGTATACATTCCTGATGTTGATCGGCTTCTGCTTGAAGGCCGAATAACCCGCAATGCTGGCCGGAGACACGGGGATGCGTATCTCCCCCACTTCATTGCCGGATTTGAAACGGGATACCAGCTCGCGTCTAACCCCGTCGACCACGTAAACGGTCATCCGTTCGGCATTGAACAAAGAGATGATCTCATCGTGGAGATCGATAAGCATCTCGTCGAGATTGGTTGCGGAATTCAGTTTATTGCCGATTTTCTGGAGATTGGTCCGGTATTCAACCTCGGTTTTCAGGTTCTGGACATCGTTGCCGGATGTATCAGATTCGTTAAGCATGAATTATACCCGTCGCCTTTACCCTGGCGTCGCTCCAAGGTTCGATCACGGTTGTCTTTTTTGGCTTTTAAGGTGGGTGTACACTTTTTTACATCCCCCCCCAATGAGAAGGACACCGATCAGATAGAAACAGAATCGGATGTATACGGTCATGGATGAGAATTGCTCGATCTTTTCTATATCGGGCATCACTTGGGGAATCCTGTAAAACACACCGATTCCCATCAACAGCAGCAACACCCCCCATACCAGCTGTATGGTTCGCTTGTTATCAGGCATAGCGTTTACAAAAGGGTTTAAAAAAGATGCACAACTTCCAGTTTTATACTGCAAATATACAAGTTGTGTCAATGCATTATAGTGGGATCCTGGAGCCGAGGGGTCGCGTGGGGAAAAGCGTATGGCCCATAGCTGATAGCGAGCAATGAGCTGTTACCTGTCAGCTATGAGCGCATCTCTGTCTCACTTGCCCCCTGAACCCTGAAAAACCTCGACCCCTTTTCCCGTTATTCGGTCAGCGTTCCCTTGAACGCGGCCTTTCTTTTTTCCAGAAACGCCGTCGTGCCTTCCTTGGCATCCGGGCTGGTCATGCACAGGGCGAACGCGTCCACCTCTATCTGGCACCCCCTGACGATGTCGACGTTCAGGCCGCGGTTGACAGCCTGTTTGGCGGCGCGCAGAGAGACACTACCCTTGGCTGCAATGGTTTTAGCCGTTTCCATGACCTGACTTTTTAATTCTTCCGGAGGGCAGACCCGGTTGACGAGTCCCATCGCTTGCGCTTCCACCGCCGATATCATCTTTCCGGTAAAAATGATTTCCTTGGCGGCGTTCCGCCCGACAAGCCTGGGCATTCTCTGGGTTCCTCCGAAACCGGGGATGATGCCCAGCGTGATTTCCGGAAAGCCGAACTTGGCGTTCTCCGATGCGTAAATGAAGTCGCACGCCAGCGCCACCTCACTGCCGCCGCCGAGGGCAAACCCGTTAACCGCCGCGATGACCGGTATGGAAAGAGACTCCAGCTTGAAAATGGCTTGCTGGCCTTTTTCCGCGAACAGCTTTCCCGTCAGCGCATTGCATTTGGCAATTTCGTTGATATCGGCGCCGGCTACGAAAGCCCTGTCCCCGGCCCCGGTAAGAATGAGCACCTTGAGGGAATCATCGGCGGCCACCTTGTCCAAGGCATCCGACAATTCGCCAATCAGGGCACTGTTCAGGGCGTTCAAGGCCTTAGGGCGGTTGAAAGTGATGAAGGCAATGTTCTCCTCAGTTTCAAAAATGATGTTTTCATAAGCCATTGTTTTTTCTCCTCTCTGAATAGGTGCCCGGCCCCCGAGGGCCCAGGCACTGATTTCACCCTGCAGGGGCTGCATGTTCTAAAGGCCGATATCTGTCACCTGATTTGAAACGCTCAACGTACGTATCATCCACTGCTCCCAGTCCGCGCATCCTGCCAGTACCGTGCGGTCGGATTGATGTCTTCGATATATTTTCGTATGCCCTTGATAATGGCGTCGCACAGATGGTCCTGATACTGGTCCGTTGTCAGTCGCTTGCACTCTCTGGCGTTGCTGATAAACGACGTTTCCACCAGAATGGCCGGCATCTGCGCACCCAAAAGAACATAGAACGGCGCCTGCTTGACGCCTTTGTTATTAATCCGCTTGTAGGATTTTCGCATGTGGGCGTTGAGTGAAGACTGCACATTGCTTGCCAGCCGGCTGGACTCATGAATCTTAGCGTTCTGCATGAGGTCGTTGAGAATCGTTTCGAGGTCGCTGATGTTTTTCGTCGAGGTCTGGTTTTCATAGGCGGCCACGCGTATGGATTCATCATCGGTGGCGAGATTGAGGAAATAGGTCTCGATACCGTGCGCCCTGCGGTCCCTGGCGGAATTGGTGTGAATGGAAATGAAAAGATCGGCATTTTTGGTATTGGCAATGGCGGTTCTTTCTTCCAGGGTTAAATAGCGGTCGGTGTTGCGCGTCAGAAAAACTTCGCAATTGAGTTCGCGCTCAATCTTTTTCTTCAGCTTTTTGGCTATCGACAGGACGATGTATTTTTCGTGTACCCCCTTGTAATATCCCGGGGCACCGTAGTCTTTGCCGCCGTGCCCCGGATCGATGACGATCCGCTTCACTCCCAGGGACAGCTGCCTGGCCAACTCACCGGGACCGATTTTCCCCCCGCCGGATTCGCGGACCACAGCCTTGCCCTCATCACCACCGGTGGGCGTATCCTCTCCACGAACATCCACTACGATCCTAAAAGGGTTGGAAAGTTTGAATATTTTATAATATTTATAAGATTTTATGTCGATGACCACCCGTACTGCGTCCGGCCGGTACTGACCCGCCCGCACCCTGCTCAACAGGTGATCGTTGATGGGAACGGATGTTTCGAAACCCTTTTTGAGCACGCTGTTCATCAGATCCACATACAGGCGCGGCGGCTTTTTCAGGGAGGGGTCGGGTTTTAAAACGTGGTGGTTGAAGCTGGTTTCCCGATCCGCATCGATGACGATGCGGGTGTACCCCGGATTCGACCACGAACGCAGTCCTTCCACCACGGTTACCCTGCCGTCATTGGCAGGAGATGCCGCAACCGGCGTCTTCAGGTCCGCTGCGCCGTCATCGATCATGGCGGCAATGGCATCCGATCGGCCGGCATTTGGAGCCGTTTGCGACCCACCGCTTTCAGCGTGAAGGGATTTTAATCTGGATTCCGCTTTCCCGGCATAGACGCTTTGGGGATACCACCGTATCGTGTTCTGGAAATGTTCGACGGCCTTCTGACTATCTGCCCGAAGATGGGACCATCGGTGGAGCCCGCGGTACAGTTCGCCGATGTAATAGAGGCAGGCGTCTGCATAGGCGCCCTCGCTGTCGGCCCGAAAGGCGGCATCGAACGTTTCGATGCACGCCATCCACTGGTCCCTGTACCGCTGTTTCTTCGGCGAATCCATCAGCTTGTTGTAGCAGGCCTCCGCCTTCCCGTAGCGTGTTCCCTGCAGGGAGGTCGTCTTTTTGACGGTCGCGGTTTTTTTGTCGGTGCCGATGGCGGTAATCTTTGCCTCTGATTTCGGACGATACCGGCTATCGGGGTAGCGTTTGGTGATGCGCTCGAACCGGTCTAACGCCTCGTTGCGATAGGCCTTTCTTCCCGATCGCCTGTACAGTTCGTAGTACAGCTCAGCCGACTTGAACATGCCGGCCGCCGCCCACGGCCCATTGGGGTCCATCCGGTAGACCTTTTCAAAACTGTCGATGCATGCCAGCCATTTGTCCCTTCTTTTCTGATGAGCGGCATTTTTCAAAAGGTGGGCATACCGGTCCTTGGCTTTGTAATATTGCTCCTTGGGCGTCAAGGCGTTGGCCTCCCCTGGCGCAAAGCAGAGGTAAGCAAAAACAGCCAGCACCCAGACGATCGTCTGTACCCGTCGCAATCGGACAGCCAAAGACAGGGGCGAACGGGCTTTCGACAGCTGCGATATGTTTTCAGACACTTTTGCCATCATACAGAGGAACCCGCCTCTTCTTTCAAGGCGTGCAAGAGGTTCAGCGCCTCGATCGGTGTCATGGTGCTGATGTCGAGCCGCTTGATTTTTTTTATGATCTCCGCTTCAGGCGGTGCGAACAGGCTGAGCTGCTCCTGCAGTTGCTCACCGACGCCGCTCTTGCCGTCCCGGCTGCGTTTTCCGGCCGGTTGACCATCCTGATTTTCAATGCGGTTCAATATTTCCTTGGCCCTGGCAATCACTTTGGAAGGAACCCCTGCCAACCGGGCCACCTGAATGCCGTAACTGCGATTGGTCCCCCCCTCTACGAGTTTACGAAGAAAGATTATTTCGTCGTTCCATTCCTTGACGGCGATGTTGAAATTCCGCACGCGCGCCTTCACGTCCGCCAATTCGGTCAGTTCATGATAATGCGTGGCAAACAGGGTTTTGACGCCTTTGTCGTGCAGGTCATGCAGGTATTCGGCCACGGCCCAGGCAATACTCAAACCGTCATAGGTGCTGGTTCCCCGGCCGATCTCATCCATGATGACCAGGCTGTTGCCCGTGGCATTGTTGAGGATGTTGGCCGTTTCCTGCATTTCCACCAAAAAAGTGCTGTGTCCCTGGGAAAGGTTGTCCAGCGCTCCCACGCGCGTGAATATACGGTCCGTTATTCCCAGCGAAGCAAACCGCGCCGGCACGAAGGAGCCGGCCTGCGCCATCAGGACGGTAAGGGCCACCTGTCTCAAAATAGTCGATTTGCCGGCCATATTCGGTCCGGTGATGATCAGCACCTGCTGTTCATCGTCCAAAAGGACGCCGTTGGGAACAAACCGTTCCCCGGTAATCATCTTCTCCACCACGGGATGCCGACCGTCATCGATACGGATGACGCCGCGGGTATTCATTTCGGGCCGTGAATAGTCGTTTTCGCCGGCAACCGTCGCCAGGGCGGTGCAACAGTCTATGCGTGCCAGAAACCGGGCTGCGGCCTGGATGGCATCCTTTTGCCGCACGATGCGTTGCCGCACGTCCTGAAACAGCCGGTACTCCAAGGCAGCCCGCCGCTCCTCGGCCCCCAGCACCTTGGACTCGAAGTCTTTCAATTCATCCGTGATGTAACGTTCTGCATTGACCAGCGTCTGCTTGCGAACATAATGGCCGGGCACCTGCTCCAGACGTGCTTTAGGCACCTCCAGAAAATACCCGAAAACCTTGTTGTACCTGACTTTCAGGGCAGTGATGCCCGTCTTCTCCCGCTCGCGCACCTCGAGCTTCACCAGCCACCCCTTGCCGTCACGGCTGATTTGAATCAACTCATCCAACTCGGGGTTGTATCCGGGCTTGATGATCCCGCCTTCCTGTATGGTCGGCGGCGCGTCATCGCGGATGGATGCTTCGATCAGATCCGCCAGGCCACCCAGAGCGTGCATGTCGATATCGGGGGAAAAAACCTCGCTGGTCATGCCGCCCAGCAGCGCCGTTATCTCCGGAAGGGCCTGCAGGGATCTCTTCAGGGCGGTCAAATCGCGTGCGTTGGCGTGGCCCAGAGTAATTTTTCCCTGCAGCCGCTCCAAATCCTGTACGGTTTTCAGACGATCTCTGAGGGCATGCAGGGTTTGGGGATTGTCCAAGGACTCCTGGACCGCATCGTGGCGCAAGCCGATTTTTGCCGGATCGACAAGCGGATAGCGCACCCATTCTCTCAGTTGGCGTCCCCCCATGGCCGTCAGGGTCTTATCCATCACGCCCAGCAGGGTGCCGCGGGACCCGTTGTCCCTGAGATTGCGCTCTATCTCCAGGTTCTGATAGGAGCGCTCGTCGAAAAGCAGGTATTGCCCCAGCACATAGGTTTCCAGATTCTGTATGTGCGCCAGGGTTTGTTTCTGTGTTTCCCGCACATAGGCAATCAGAGCGCCGGCAGCGCACACACCGGCCTTCATCCTGTCGCACCCGAACCCCTCCAGGGAAAGCGTCTTGAACAGGTCCAGCAGCCGCTGCCGCGCACCGGAAAACGCAAAATCCCCGGCATCGAGAAAGGTAAGGTAGGTCCTCTCCAATTTCGCCTGCATGCCGGGAAAAAGCGAATGGGATTTCATGTCTCCTGACAGCAAAATTTCACTGGGTGAAATCCGTAGCGCCTCTTCCAGCGCATCGGAAAAGCGCATCGTTTCGGTAACCCTGAATTTTCCGGTGGTTATGTCCAGGCAGGCGAGTCCGGTCAGGCTGCTGCGGATCTCCATGGCCATGAGGTAGTTGGGCGATTTCGCGTCCAGCAATTCATCTTCGAGGACGGTGCCCGGTGTCACCACACGGGTGACCTCCCGCTTCACCAGTCCTTTAGCCTGGGCGGGGTCCTCCACCTGGTCGCAGATGGCCACCTTGTGACCGCCGGCAATGAGCTTGGATATGTAGGTTTTGGCGGCTTTGAAAGGCACCCCGCACATGGGGACCGGTGCGTCGTCGTTTTTGTTTCTCGACGTCAGGGTGATGTTGAGGAGGCGGGCGGCTTTTTCCGCATCCTCGAAAAACATTTCATAGAAGTCCCCCATCCGGTAGAATAGAAGCGCATCAGGGTATTCCTCCTTGACGGAGAGATACTGCTGAATCATGGGGGTGGGCTTGACGGGAGTCATGAAGCATCTGATTCTTTCTGCTTCGCGTCCGCTTCGTCGACCGGCCGCTCATCGGAAGCCTTAACGGTTTCCGGTGGTGCCTGAGTCGCCGTGTCGGCGTTTTTCAATGCCTCGTTTTCCATCTTGAGTGCATCCAGCATTTTCTCGGCGGCACGCAGGCTATCGTTCAGGCCTTTTATGGTTTTGCGGGAATTGAACCGTTCGACCAGACTGAAAAAATAGGCGATAAGCAACCCCACAAAGAAAAATCCCATAAAAACAATGGCATTGGGAATTTCAGGGGTACGGTATTGGAAGAACATGAGATCTATGCCAAGGCTTTGCGGTGACAGATAGAACTCCCTGTTCTGGAAAAGAATGAGTCCGATGAAAGCGAAAAGGATTACCCAGAAAGCAATCTTGGCATTTTTCATGTAATGTTCCTCCCCAATTCCTTTCAAAAAGTACTTTTATTCGAAGCAAGCGTTCCAACGGCAACACTTATCTGGATAACGCTATTTCAGCCTCCAACTCGCCGAAAAACGGTTTCAAGTTGTTGTACGTCTGCTGCAAATGTTCGGGTATGACCCGCACATCGGCAAAAACAGTGAGGGCATTCACGTCGCCCGACCACCGCGGAACAATGTGAAAATGCAGGTGCTCCTCGACGCCGGCGCCCGCCACCCGGCCCAGATTCAGCCCGACATTGAACCCTTCGGGTTTCATTTTCTGTTTCAGGATGGCGACCGAAAGTTCGACGGTCAGCAGCAGGTCTCTGCATTCATCGATGCTCAGCTGGTCCAGGGCGGACACATGGCGGACAGGGGCAGCCAAGAGATGTGCATTGATGTAAGGAAATTTGTTCATGACGACCAAGGTCGTCTTCCCCTTGTAAAGCGTCAGTTCATCATGCTTGTCAAGCGCATCGCAGAATACACATCCGCCGTCCTTTTCAGAAAGGATGTATTCCATCCTCCAGGGAGCCCACATGGTATGCATGTTTTTTTCTCCGCCTTGAAATTGAAACGCTCAGCTCAGCTCCGGTTTTAACCCCCGCAAGCGGTCTATTTTGTTTTGCCGCTCTGTTGTACGTGTGGAGGATATGCCTCCCATACCAGGTGCCTTCGACCCACGTGTCCGGAAAGGCCTTTGTGAAATCGGTTTTTTACCCTTTTAGCGTCTAAAACTCAACCCTTTTTTTCCTGCAGCGGCACGATTTCGATGTTACCCCACATACCGATTTTATCGGCGACGATAACAACTAATCCTTCTACTCCCTTGATATTGCTACCTATTTCGATCCCGGCCCCTATATCTCCCGCTTTTTGGATCCGGTTCCCCACCGACGTTGCGACGGCATCCGCCAGCGAACAGGAGGAGGAAACGACGCAGACGGCGTCCGCCCTGCCAAGGCTCAGGGAGTGCCCCACGGTGCCTGACGACGTGCAGACCGCAACCGGGTTGCTGCCGGCCTCGATACGCAGGCCGGTGCGCAGGCTCAGCGGGGACTGATTGGCGAAAATGCCCACGGTCACCGGTTGGCTCGCTTTGATAAACAGATCGCCGCCATTCTCCACGATGACCTCGCTCGTGTGAGACAAAAGGTCGCGCCCCACATGTTCGGCTATCGCCCCGGCAACGGCAGCCATGGGCCCCACACCTGCCGCCTGCCCCGCCCGGGCCATCTCTCTGACGATCCCTGGAGCGGGCCCCTGGACGGTCCACGGCGACAGGGTGGTACTGAAAAGCCGATGCTGCCGTATGTACGCCTCCAGGTATCCCCGATGCTGCAGTACGAGTTCACGGGTTATGTCCGCAAGGTTCGCTTCGGCCCGCACGAAGAGATCGGTTTCCTTGACCACGACGCGAAAGGCGGCGGGCATCCTTCCGCCATGCACCTGGTTCCGGTAGTTTCTTTCCTGATATGTGCCGTTTCTCTTCATGACAGCGCACGAAAATTTTCAGGGTCTTTTTCGTGTTTTTGCACTATCGTGTTTTCGTGATAAATGATCTTTATCCTTTCCAGTTTATCCGGGTTGGGGGTTAATGGTAGTCGACGAGATGCGGTCGCATGTGTGCAGGCGCCTGACGCAGGAAAAACCGGTCGGTCATGCCGGCAATGAAATCCCTTACAATCTCCTCCCGCTTGTGACCGTTAAGATAATCATCACTTTTTCCATTTAGAAATCCCTGAAATATAACGGAATTTATGTTTTGGCGTTCAAGGTCCTTTAAAAACCGTTCGAAAAGGTATTCGAAGAGGGCTTTAATTTTTTTCGATTCTTTTTTCGTTTTCGGATTCAGATAAATCTGCTCGAGATTGAACTGTTTCAGCAATTGCAGCGCATCGGATACGTCGGTGCTGAAGGATATGCGGTTGCGGCCGATGCTGTGCTGGATGACGTCAGTCACCAGATTGAAAACGATGGTGCCGTTGGTGTCGCCCAGCCGCTCGACACTGGTTCCCGGCAGATCCCCGCGCCTGATGATGTTCAGGCGAATGGCATCTTCGATATCCCTGCCGATGTAGCTGATGGTATCGGCTATCCGTACGACACAGCCCTCCAGGGTCATGGGAATGAGTTTCAAGACGGAATTTCGCTTCATTTTCAATATATCTTTATCAAGTTTTTCAAAGTTCTTATCTTTTATTGGTTCAAGTGATTGATTATGTATTTCGCCGTCATGGCAGAGGATGCCGTCCAGGGTTTGCAAGCACAGATTCCATCCCTCGCCGCCGCGTTCGACCCGGTCGAGAAACTGCACGCTCTGCACGTTGTGATGAAAGTGACCGATGCCATGCTCATGACAGATGTCGGTCAGGAAACGTTCCCCGTCGTGACCGAAGGGGGTGTGCCCGATATCGTGTCCGAGGGCGATCGCCTCGATCAGGTCTTCGTTCAACCTCAGGAATCGGCCGATGGTTCTGGCAATCTTGGAGACCAGTTGCACATGCAGCACCCGGTGGGTGATGTGATCGTTTTTTATCAGGGAAAACACCTGGGTTTTGTCGATGTAACGGGTGTAAGCCTGGGAATGCAGGATGCGATCCACATCCAGGCTGAACGACTGCCGATAGTCGTCTTCGCCGGCTGTTTTCTGCGGTTTTCGACGGATGCCCTGCCCGCTGGGCGTGGCAAAGCGGGAGAGCCGCTGTCGTTCCAACCCATCCAATTCCTTGATAATATCTTGAATTTCCATCATATGAAAGGCGCTTCCGGTAGACGCGTAGGTATGAATCCACCCCCGCTCAGGATCCCGGGAATGAGTTCATAGCTGATATCATAGCTCATGGCATGCTATCAGCTATGACCTATGAGCTGTTGGCCCCCTTGGACCCTATCCAAATGGACAGGTTGATCGCCCCTTATTACCCACCAATACGGATTACGCTTAACCCTGCGAATCTGAATTTTTATATGTCGCCATTTTCGATCATCCGGTCCATGATGTCATAAAAATCCATACCGGCAGCGCGGAATCCCTCCTTGCCGTATTTCATGTTCCCTTCGAGCACGTAATAGGTCCCCTCACACAGGCAAATGTCGAGGCCGACATCGTTCCAGCCGCATGCCGCGGCGGTTCGAAGCGCCAAATCGAGAGCCTCCTGCGGGACGGGATCGAACGCCACCCTTGCCCCTTGCGCCACATTGCTGCGGAACTCCCCCTCGGCGGCCACCCGCCAGTATGCATGGACAATGCCGCGGCCGATAACGACGACGCGTATGTCCCGGTCGACCGGCAGGTAATCCTGGATATACGCCGGCGAGTGCGTTTCCAGATACCCTTCGAGCTCTACGGCGGTACGGATCAGGAAGACATCACGCCCCATGGCCGACCCCCTGGCCTTTTTGGCCACAAAGGGATAGCTGAAGTGGTCCAGGATTTTCTCTTTTTGGCGCCGGCCGTAAAATACCCTTGTCTTCGGATGGGGAATGTCCAACAAGGCAAACAGAGCCGATTGTTTAATTTTATCTTGAGAAAACAAATAATTATAAATGCTTGGAAAAATTGCTTTGCCGGCGGCGGCCAGAAGCTCGGCGTAAAGCCGTGTCGGGTAATACACCTTTTCCGCATCGCGAATCAGCGCTTTTTCCTGCTCGGAATAATCGCTGAAGTTAGGCCGCACCCCCAACGTGGCCACCCGCCTGCATTTTTTCAGCCGTGACTCCAGGGCAATTACCTTTCTCAAAATAAAATTTCATCCTCCTACCTGATTGTTTTCAGTTAACATATTCTCTAACAACCAATAACATCTCGTTATACCAATCGAATTGAAATTTTATTTTGGTTTCTTCAGCACAAACAAACGGTCGGCCACCGGCGCGTTCGGCCAGACCTTCTTGACCGTGATCTGCATACACGCGGCTTCTCCGTTGCAGAACGACAGTTCCTCCGGAATCAGAAAACCGGAAATCCGGCGCACGGCGGTACATTCAACCCGGTATTCGAGGCGCCCGTCGGCGTCGAAGGATTCAAATGTACTTATGGCGTCGGATTCGACCTCGACACAGACCCTGTCATACCCCTTTCCCCTGTCACGCCTTTTTAAAACAAGGCATCTCTGCCCCTGCCGGTCTTCATTTCCGAAAGTCGAAACGCTGTACCTCTCTTTAGGCAGTCTGCCGGCCAACAGATCGAGGGCTGTGCTCACCTTGACGGGTATGGACGTCAATTTTTCGAGGCTGGCATTCTTCTGCGCCTTTGTGTAAAAGCGGTTTTCCGCATGTGAAATCAAATAGATCCGTTCACCGTCATATGAAAAGCTCAGGGAGGGTCGCCCGGCGGGCCCGATGAGCTCGATGCGTATTTTTTCATTCCCGGAAGCGGCCCAGAGGATCCTTGCCGTTTGCTCGCCTTTTTCGTCGCTCAAGTGCATGCGGCCGCTGCCTTTGAATGACAGCAGCGTGGCGTTTTTCCGCTGCAGTTTATCGAGAAGGGCGGCCGCCTCCGGTGCCCCCTGCACGACACCCGGCCTTTGCTTCACCGCAGCGCATCCGTTGATAAAAAGCGATAAAACAATCAGAAACAGGGCCGGCTGCAGCGCTAGCGGGATGTTGAAACGGCGAGGTATAGGGGTTGACATCATGATGTTCCGGTTCGGCTCAGTGGGAAGGGCATCCCTCTTTTCCCGGCATTGCGGCAACCGGTCGCCGATTAGCGGCCGCTGTCTTTAAGGAGCGTCTCGATCTTTTTTTCCACGTTTTCGCGCTCGCTGTTGCCTTTGTCGATGGAAAGCCTGTAATATTTCAGGGCATTGTCCGTATCGCCCATCTGCCGGTAGGCGTCTCCCACGTGCTCCAGGATGATGGGATCGTCCTGCGTAAGCTCCACCGCCCGCTGAAGATACGTCAGGGCGTCTTCGAAGCGTCCCATTTTAAAATAGACCCACCCCAGGCTGTCGGTGATGTACCCGTCTTCGGGTTTTTGTTTCAGGGCTTCTTTTATCAGCCGTTCCGCCTCCTCCAAATGGATGCCGAGGTCCGCGTAGGTGTAGCCGAGATAATTGAGCGCACTGGCGTTTTCAGGATCCAGTTCGATTACCCGTTTCATTTCCCGAATGGAATCCTCTTTGCGCTGCCATTTGTCGTACACCACCCCGAGGCGAAACCGCATGCGGACGCTGTCGGGGTCTTTGGCAAGCCCCTGGCGCAGGATCGCTTCCGCCTTGTCGTACGCTTCCTTCTCTTCGTACAGGGAGCCGAGATACAGCAGGTATTCGATGTTTTCCGGGTGCTGCCGCGTGATCGGCTCCAAGAATCCGATGGCCTGGTCTATTCGGCCCTCTTCCTGGTAGATGGCGGTGATGTGAACCACGGCGTTTTCATAAAACCGGGAGTCCTCTTTCACGTTTGCCAGGTGGCGGAGGGCCTGATCCGCCTTTCCCTGACCGTCATAGGCCACACCGGCCAGATAGCTGAGGTCACTGCTTCCCTCAGCGCCCTTCAGCATTCCCTCCAAAATCACCACGGCGTCGTCATATTTTTTAGGATCCAGGTACCCGCGAACAACTTCTCTCAGAATTTCAGGTGACCGGAGGCTTTTCTCCCCCAAAAGGCTTAGAATCCGTTCGCTTTCCTGCGAGTCACCGTCGGCATGATAAAACAACGCCATCTCCATGGCGGCTTCGACGTTGTCCGGATTTTGGGCCACTATTTCCCGATACATCCGGAGCACTTTCTGCCGGTCCCCATGTTGCTGATATATTTTCAGCAATTCCATGCGGGCTTCCTCGAGTTTCGGTTCCAGCGCCAGGGCTTTTTCGAATTGCGTCTCGGCTTCCGGCAGGTTGCCTTCCAGTACGTTGATTTTACCCAGAAAAAACCTGCCCGCATAGGATCGCGGGAAATATTCCATCAGTTTTGAATAGACCCTTCGGGCCGCAGCGTAATCGCCGGCGTCCATGTATATGCCGCCCAGCATCAGGTACACCCTTTCCTCCTGCGGGTCGATCGCGAGCGTCTTTTCATATGCATCGGCGGCTTTCTCATGCTGCGCCAGTTCTTGGTGGATATCGCCCTTGAGAATTAGAGCCGGAACATTTTCAGGGTGTTCCTTCAAGACCCCTTCCAAGAGCGACAGTGCCTTTTGGTCCTTTTTCTGCCGGAGATAAAGGCGGGAAAGTTCGACCCGCAGAAAGGGCGTCTCCGGATCGAGCGCCACGGCCTGCTCCAGGTTCACGATTGCCTTGTCAAGGGCCCCTTTTATCAAAAACAATTGAGATTGGGTGTAAAAATAATAGCTGTTCGGAGGGGGTTCATATACGGATGCCGGTGGGGGCGCGCTCTCTTCTGGAGAGATGTCCCTGCTAGGCATGCACCCGGCCAGGCAGGCAAGCAGGAGAATTGAGATTGTCAACCTTCCGATGGTAAGCACCATATTCACCCCGAATATCGCATAAACAACATGGTAATTGCGAGTCAATTAAGACCTGAGTTCAATTCGCGAAAGCGTGAAAGCACGAAAATTTTCATGGTCTTTTTCGTGCTTTTGGACTTTCGTGTTTTCGCGATAACTGCTCTTTATCTTTTGCAATCGGACCTATGCGTCACCGTGTTGTCTACCCACAGGCTTGGTCAGTCTTCCCTGTCTTCAAGCGCATAGGCTTCGAAGTCGGGAATTTCCCGTTTGAAAAACTCCCTCATCTTTTTAATGACATTCTTCTCGATCTGACGCACCCGTTCCCTGGAAATGTCGTAGCGGTCACCGATTTCCTGAAGCGTCACCGGTGTGTCGGAAAAGATCCGCTGCTCGAAAATGACCAGTTCCCGTTCGGTCATCTTCTCTTTGAACTCGGAAATCTTGTTGTGCAGCAGGGTTTCCATCTCCTTTTTGGCGACATGGTCCTCGATGGATTCCGTCTGCGTGCTTAAAAACTCGATTCTTTCCGTGTCCGAGTCGTCCTTCAGGGGGGCGTCCAGGGAAACATCCCAGCCGTCCAGGCGTTGATCCATGTCCACGATCTCGCGCTCGGACACCCCCAGCCGCTCTGACAAAAGCTTCGGCTTGGGGTCGAAGCCGTCGTCGATCAGTTTCTGCTTCTCTTTTTTCAGTTTGAAAAACAGCTTGCGCTGGCCCTGGGTGGTGCCGATTTTCACCAGGCGCCAGTTGTCCATGATGAATTTGAGGATATAGGCCTTGATCCAGAACGAAGCGTAATAGGAAAACTTAACGTTCTTATAAGGGTCGAACTTCTTAACGGCCTGCATGAGCCCGATGTTGCCTTCTTGAATCAAGTCCAGGAGGTTTTGCATCCAAACCCGTTGAAATTCAAGGGCGATCTTCACCACCAGACGCAGGTTGGCGGTAACCAACCGGTAGGCGGCTTCCGTATCGCCCTCTTCCTGAACCTTCCTGCCGAGTTCCCGCTCCTCTTCCCTGGTGAGCAGCTTGTAGTGGCTGATTTCGTTGAGGTAACGCTGCAGCGGATCGAACTTTACCAGAGACTTGTTCGCCGACGAATCTTTTGTAAGGCCCGCCTTGGCCTTTACGCTCTTATTGGAAGCCGTATTCCTGGAAACCGCAGGCTTCTTTTTCTTCGTTCTCTTTTTGCTGGTCTTTTTGGGCATCGATCATTCCATGAAATCAGCGACCTCCGGCAGAGCCGAAGGTATGAAAAAGACCCCCCCGAAGGAACCTGGGCTGCCGTCGCCGCTGATCTGTTTTGGCCTGAGAACGAGGGCTTTTCTCCCATCCTCCAAGCAGGACATTATTGGTTGCCGACGGGTAAAGGATGTTGCCGGTGTGGCGCCTTTTTTATGGACTTTGTCGAGGACATATGGTAGACGCCTGTCATTCTGAGTTAATCATATGCGCCTGTAGCTCAGCCTGGATAGAGCAACGGACTTCTAATCCGTAGGTCGCAGGTTCGAATCCTGCCAGGCGTACCACAAAACCAATCGGTTGCCTCGACGGTGACCGATCCTTTTGCCGTCCCTAACATCTTTACCTATATTGAACGATTTTCGGGTTTGCCGTCCCGGTGAAATCCTTCGGGTCTGCTTCGCAGATTTTCACAGGACAGGCATATGCAGGGAGAATGTCACCTTTTTCCATCTGTTCAACCTAGTTACACAAGCATTTCAGTGTATACAAGCAACGATCGATTGTCAACGCATGACCGCAAGATTATCAAATTGTCATGTTGGGGAGCAGGATTTCAATGCGTGATTAAACAACTTGACAACCTTGCCCTAAAAATATTATATGAGTAAATATTTTGCTCATAAAGGAGTAATTTTTATTGAACGATCTTTTCACGGGACTGATCACATCCAAAACCCGAATCAAGCTGTTGGTCCGTTTTTTTTTCAATCCGACGGTCAAGTCCTATCTACGCGAATTGGCAAATGAATTCGATGTCTCCACCAATGCCGTTCGCGGGGAGCTTAGCCAACTGACAAAAACGGAACTGTTGATTTCGAAAAAAAGTGGAAGATTGGTGTATTACAAAGCAAACGTTGACCATCCGCTTTTTGCCGACCTCAAATCCATGGTGAGCAAGGCTATCGGTGTTGATACCATTATCGACAGCATCGTCCGCCGGCTGGGGGAGTTGGATCGAGCCTATCTGCTGGACGATTACGCGGAGGGCAAAGATACCGGCATTATCGATTTGCTGCTTGTCGGCAATATCGACCCCTATCACCTGAATGACTTGAGTAGAAAAACTGAACGATATATCAACCGAAAAATCCGTTCGCTCGTCATAACCAAAGACGAATACCGTACCATTCGACCAACAATCGAAAAAAAACCGCATTTGCTTATCTGGGAAAAAAATTATCAAAGGAATTCCAGTGGAAACAGTGAATTATAGAAATCTTCGGGTAGCCGTTGCCGGTTCGGGTTATTGGGGAAAAAATTTAGTCAGGAACTTTTACGAACTGGGTGTCCTTAAGCTGATTTGCGACAAAAACGAAGCCCTGCTGGACGAATACAATGATCGCCTTCAAGGTGTCGATACCTGTATCGCCTTTCACGATGTCATCACCCGGCATGACATAGACGGAATCGTCATTGCCACCCCTGCGGAAACGCACTACCGGCTGGCAAGGGAAGCGCTGCTATCGAAAAAACACGTATATGTAGAAAAACCGCTTGTATTGGCCGAAGAACAGGCTGAAGAACTGATCCATCTCGCCGAACAGTACGATCTCACCCTGATGGTCGGACACCTGCTGCAATACCACCCTGCCTTCATTTATCTCAAGGAAATCATTGCAAAGGGTGAGCTTGGAAGAATCAACTACATCTATTCCCACCGGCTGAACCTTGGAAAAATACGGAAAGAGGAAAACATCCTATGGTCATTTGCCCCTCACGATATATCCATGATTCTAGGCATCGCCGGCGAGGAGCCCGAAATGGTGATCGCCACGGGCGGCAATTACCTGCATAACAAGATAGCGGATGTCACTACCACGCACCTCGCTTTCCCGTCCGGGCTCAAGGCCCATATTTTTGTCTCCTGGCTGCACCCTTTTAAAGAACAGAAGCTCGTAGTCGTCGGAGACAAAAAAATGGCCGTTTTCGACGACACACGCGAGTGGGAAGAGAAGCTCCTGCTCTATCCCCACAGCATCCGGTGGCAAAACAACATTCCCGTACCGGACAAGAAAGAACCGGAACGAGCGCCCATCAACCCGCTGGAACCGTTACAGGAAGCGTGCAAACAGTTTTTAGAGAGCATTTCCGGCGGGAAGGCACCGGTAACCGATGGCCACGAAGGTTTGCGGGTACTGCGGGTCCTCGAAAGAAGCCAGCAATCGTTGGACGACAATTATCGGAAAGTCGATGAAAAGAGAAACGCTTTCGACTCCGGCACAGTTGATTATTATGCACATCAAACGGCCGTAATCGATCCCGGCTGCCACATCGGCAGCGGCACAAAAATCTGGCATTTTTCGCATGTTCTGAGCAATTCAACCATCGGCAGAAATGTCACTATCGGCCAGAACGTCATGATCGGACCGGATGTGTCCGTCGGGCACAACTGCAAGATCCAGAACAACGTTTCCATTTACAAGGGGGTGACGCTTGAAGAGGGTGTTTTCTGCGGCCCCAGTATGGTTTTCACGAATATCTACAACCCCCGTGCGGAATTAAGCAAAATGGACCAGGTCAGGCCCACCCTGGTGAGGAGAGGCGCGACGCTGGGTGCCAATGCCACCATCGTGTGCGGCACCACCCTGGGTGCCTACTGTTTTGTGGGGGCCGGTGCCCTGGTCAATCGCAACCTTCCGGACCACGCGCTGGCCGTCGGCAACCCGGCCAAGCAGATTGGGTGGGTGTGCCGGTGCGGCGAACGCCTGACCGACCAGCTTGATTGCATGGTCTGCGGGACGCAATACGAAGCATGCAGGTCAGGAATTTCCCCCAAAGGCGTTTAGTGAGGATCACACCATGACAGAACTTCCGGCAATTGCAGGAGGGACACCGGTAAGAAAGCAGTATCTCATTTTCGGCAACCCGTTGATCGAACAGCCGGAAATTGAAGACGTTATCGATTCTCTCGAATCGGGGTGGCTGGGAACGGGCCCCAAGGTTAAGCGTTTCGAAGATGCATTTAGAGACTATATCGGAACGACCCAAGCGATAGCTGTAAACTCATGCACGGCGGCCCTCCACTTGTCGCTGCTGACGATCGGCGTCCTTCCCGGCGACGAGGTCATCACCACACCAATGACCTTCACCGCCACGGCGGCCTCTATTATTCATGCGGGCGCAACGCCTGTATTTGTCGACGTCGACTTGAAAAGCATGAATATGTCTCCGGATATGATTGAATCCGCAATAACGGAGAGAACCAAAGCCATACTGCCGGTTCATTTTGCAGGTTTTCCGTGCGATATGGACAGGATACTGGCGTTGTCCCGACGATTCGGCTTGAAAATTGTAGAAGACGCCGCCCACGCCGTAGAATCAGTCGCCCATGGCAGAAAAGTTGGCAACATCGGTGACTTAACATGTTTCAGTTTTTATTCGACCAAAAATATTGTTACCGGTGAAGGCGGCATGATTACAACCAACGACAAGGACTATATGAAAAACATAAAGATGCTGGCATTGCATGGAATGACAACGGATGCCTGGCACCGCTTCAAAGACAAAGGGTTTAAGCACTATCAGGTGGTACATCCCGGATTCAAATACAACATGATGGACTTGCAAGCAGCCATCGGGTATCACCAACTGCAGCGAATCGAAAAATACGCTGCCCGGCGCAAAGAGATATGGAACCGATACAACGATGTCTTTAAAGAATATCCATTTATCACTCCGTCCGACCCGCCAATGGAGGGCGACCGGCATGCCAGGCACCTGTATACCCTGCTCTTGAAATCGGAAGAGCTGAAAATCGACCGGGATCGATTCATGGAAGCGTTGCATAAGGAAAATATCGGCACCGGTGTTCATTACGTTGCGCTTCATCTTCACCCTTTTTACGGCGAAAAATACCAGTTGACCCGCGGCGCCTTCCCAAATGCGGAATATATTTCCGACAGAACGCTATCGCTGCCGCTGTCTCCCAAGCTAAGCGATGCGGACGTCGAGGATGTCATAACGGCCGTGTGCCGCATTGCCGACTATTATGCCCAATAAAATGAATTTGTTATTGATTACCAGTTCCTATCCTGACCCTCAAGCGACGACACACAGCGGCGGCGGCGTGTTTGTCGAGCATTTCGCCCGCGAGTTGGCCAAAGGTGAGCATGTGGTCGTATTAACCCAACAGGTCGGCAGGAAAAATGTGGCCGGTGCCGGCCGGTCCGGCCTGGAAATCATCAGGTTCCCGTGGAACGGCCGGGGCAAGCCGCTGTCAAACCTCAAGCTGCCTCGAGACTTTCGCTTGATCGCATCTGTCATGTGCAACGGCTTTCTCGCATCTCTGAAAGCGGCAAAAAAGCATGAAATCGATCATACCCTGGCCATTTGGGCCCTCCCCTCGGGCATATGGGCGCTTGGCCTCAAATTGATTATGGGGATTCCTTACGCCACCTGGTCCCTGGGTTCCGACATTTGGAATTATAAAGGCAACTTTTTTTCGAGAATGCTGCTTCGAATCATTCTTCATGAAGCGGACAAATGCTATGCCGATGGCTATCAACTGAAATCAGATGTCGAATCGATCGCCCGGAAAAGATGCAAATTCCTATCGACTTCCCGGTACCTCCCCGACAAAATCGAAAAAAAGGCCTGCGTCAAACCCGACAGAAAAAACTACCTGTTTATCGGGAGATACCATCCGAACAAGGGGCCGGATGTTCTGTTGAAGGCGATTGCGAAACTTTCACCGGTGCATGACAACGATGTTCACTTTCATCTTTTCGGCGAGGGGTATCTGAAACCCGAATTGGAAGATTTCATAGAAAAGAATCAACTCGAGGATATCGTTTCCCTGAACGGCTATATCGAGGAGCGCCTGGCCGTCGCTTACCTGACCGCTTGCGACGCCCTGATCATTCCTTCACGGATAGAATCTATTCCGGTCGTGCTTTCCGATGCCCTCAAAACCGGTTCAAAAATCATTGCCACGGATGTCGGCGACATGGGGTACCTCTTGAAAAAATTCCGCGCCGGCGTTGTCGTCCCCCCTCAATCCCCTGAGAAACTGGCCGACGTTATCGAAAACGAGCTAGCCCATGAGACAGATCCTTTCGCCGAAGGCAGAAAGGCATTGCTGGACCTGTTCGACATAAGCAATACGGTCCGGGCCTTTGTATCGGATCTCGATTCCACAAGCGATCCAGCAGATAGCGGGGGTGGATTTGAACAGTCCCATTAAGAAAACAACCGCTCTCATTCTGCTTGTAATCTTTGCCTGGTGGACCGTCCGATACGTGAACCATCACCTTCATGAATTTTCGGTTATCACGCAGGTACCGCTGTCAATCTTGTGTATACTTTTCCTGTTGTTTATCGGAATAATCGCATCAAACGGAATCACCATAAAATATATCCTGTCGGCTTTTGGAATCCACATCGGACTGAAAGAATTTTTTTCACTGTCCGCCGTTTCCTCTTTGACGAACTATGTAACCATCTTCCGGGGGGGAGCAGGCGTCCGGGCGCTATACCTCAAATCCGCATATAAGCTGGCTTTCTCCGATTTCCTGAGCACGCTCAGTGTAATGTATCTCATCCATTTCCTGGTCAACAGTATATTCGGACTGATCGGCATGTGCCTCCTCAACCTGGCGGAGGTGCCCTTCAACCGCCCGTTGGCCGCCTTATTCGCTTTGCTGTTAATCTTTTCTGCGATCGGGGTTTTCATCAATGTACGCTTGCCTGAATTCAGAATATTTCCACTCAGCGTCATAAGCCGCATCATCAACAATTGGAGCCTGGTACGAAAAGACAGAAGCCTTTTGCTTAAATTGATTGCCAACAACACGGCTTACGCCATACTCGTCGTTCTGCAAACCAAAGTCGCTTTTGTAAATTACGACGTAAACATCTCCTGGGGCTCGGCCATGATCTTTTCAGCAGCCAAATGTCTGGCCCTTCTGCTCACCATAACACCGGGTTCCATCGGTATTGTCGAATGGCTGAGTGTCTATTTGGGAGAATTCCTGGGTTATTCCGGCAGTGGGGCGCTTATGGCGCAGACGTTGATGCGGGTCGTATCGATCGCAACGCTGGCATTAATATTTCCCTTTGCCAGCCGCCACCTCAGCAGGAAAGTCTGAAGCAATATGAATGAATGGAAAATCAAGAGGATAAACGCAGATGTACATACATGGAAAAAACTTATCGCCGGACATCCCCACCTAACCTTTCACAAACCACTGTGGGCGCGGGTAACGCAGGACGGTCTGGGCAGCGAGAACTGCTGCCTCATTTTCGAAAAAAACGGCAAGGTCATGGGGGGAATGCTCGGCTTTGTCAAACAGGTATTATGGGCTAAATTTCTTTATTTCAATCTTCCTTACGGCGGGGTGATCGGCGAAACACCGGATGGTGCAGAATTCGATCGGCTCTTATGTGCATTTGCACTCGAAGAACATATCACCCGGATTCGGATTGTGGACAGCCCCCTGTTGCCGCCGACCCCAGAGGGCGGCTTTCACCTTATCAGGACGCAGACGCATATTCTCGGCATAAAAGGGAAAACATCCGATCGAATTTTGAGCGATTTTCATCCTGGCATCCGGCGCAACATAAAAAAGGCCGTCAAAAGCGGAATCGTCGTGGAAGCGGCTGAAAAAAGGCAAGATGCAAACGCCTTTTACGCCCTTTATCTGGAATCGATGCAACGCAACGAAGCGGTCCCCAAATACGGGCGCAGCTTCGTCGACGCAGTGTTCGAACACATAATTAAGGCCGGTCAGGGGACCCTGCTGCTCGCCAAAATGAAAGAGAAACCCATAGCGGGGGTGCTGCTTGTCGATTCTGAAAACATGACCCATTACCTGATGGGCGGCTCCAGAACAAGCTGTCTGCGGTATAGGCCGAATGACCTCCTTTTTTTTGAAGCTATAAAAAGAGCCGCAAACGGGGGAAGTGACTATTTCGATTTTTTGCCGTCAGGCGTAAACGATCATAACTTGATGCGTTTTAAAACGAAATGGGGTGCCGCGCCCTATCCCGTCCACACATTGGAAAGGATTGTTCAGCCCACCCGGATGAAATTCTGGGATTGCGCTTATCGCCTGGGCCAAACCAAGGCGGCCCGTCGCCTAATACAACGGTATCGAAACCGAAAATAAATGTGGGTAAACATCTTGTAACGTCTTTTGACTATGGATATTTTAAACTCAGAAACATTACCGGGGAAAATGCTGTCGATAAGCATTGGCTCTTTTTCGCACTTCA